>CBFGVN010000038.1:0-15929 GCA_965651845.1 uncultured Chryseobacterium sp.
TAAATGCTTTCTCTTTTTCTAAAGATATAATTTTTCTATTGCAAATCTAAAGGAGTTGCCGAAGCATCTCTTTAATTAAAAATTCATTAAAATGTTTTAAAGCCAAACTTTTGTAGCTAAATTTGTCATCATAAAAAATCATAACATGCTTCAGATACAAGGTTTCGTATTCAACTTTGCAAGCGAGAACACCTATATCATTTATAATGAAAATAAAAATGCCTGGCTGATTGATCCGGGTAACATGAATGATCAGGAAACAAAAGTTATCAACAATTTTATTACTGAAAATGGACTGAAAATCCAGAAAATTCTCTTGACTCATGCTCATATTGATCATGTTTTAGGATTGCAATGGGCTTTCGACACTTATAAAGTTCCTGTAATGATGCATCAGGATGATAAAGAAGTTCTGGATATGCTTCAGGCAAGCGGAATGAGGTTCGGTTTTCAGATCAATCCTGTAAAAGTTGATATTGAATATATTAATGAGGGAGATGAGTTGGAACTTGACGGGGAAAAATTCAAAATATATCACGTTCCGGGACATTCTCCGGGAAGCGTGGTGTATCATAATGAAAACCAGCAATTCATGATTTCCGGTGATGTTCTTTTTGAAGGAAGCATCGGCAGAACCGATTTATACAAAGGCAATTATGAGCAATTAATTGAAGGAATTAAATCAAAACTTTTCATTCTTGATAGTAAAACACAGGTTTTCTCAGGTCACGGAAATCCTACGACGATTGGGTTTGAGAAGGAGTATAATCCGTTTTTTAAATGACGGTGTGTGTTTGAGGGTTTGAAGTGTGGGAGTGTTTTAGAGGGAGAGAGTTTTGAGAATGTTGAGATGCTGCGACAAGGCTCAGCATGACAGCGCTAGAAATTTACCGCTAAATACGGCGATTAGTATTAGGTTTGTCATGCTGAGCCTTGTCGAAGCATCTCAATAGAATAAATAAAAACCGCCAGAAAATTTCTGACGGTTTTATCAATTTTATGAAGAAAACTAAGTTTAAAAATCTAAAGTAATCGAAGTTCTTACAGCTGCCCCCATGATTGGTCTTGCCATAATGATTCCGTCACCTGTAGGAGATCCTGCTCTTGGGTCACCTTCCGTAATACCAATGGTGTTGAAGATATTCGTTCCGTCAACTGCAAAACGGATTTTTCCTAACTGATAAGAAGTTCCCGCTCCGAATTCTGAGAACGAAGGTAATGTCTGAGCATTTTTCTCATCCTGGAAACGTTTTCCGTAGTAATTCATGCTTACATAGGTTCTCCATTGTTTTGTGATATTCACTGCTGGAGAAATATTAAAGTAGAATTTCGGCATTCTTCTCACAGTATTTCCATCGTAGTCGAATGTCGATCCGTCTGCATTTCTTCCTGTAAAGTCTTTATACTTCGGACTCTGAATCGTTCCGTTGAAAGTAACTTCCAACAAATTATTAAACAATCTTGCATATCCTTCCAATTCCACTCCTAAGTTGGTAGTATTGGCAAATTTATTTTCTGAAGTTCCATCAGAGTAAACATCAGTAAATGAAAGATTTTTCAATGTAGAATAGAATGGAATCACCGCCACATCAAATGTTCTTGAATAATATTTATATCCGATTTCCAATTGATTCGTGGTTACCGGTTTTATCGCTGACAGATTATTCATATTATTATAATACGCTTCTTCGTTCGGAGATCTGAAACCGTTGGAAAAACGGGCGTACACAGCATTTTCTCTATTAATTTTATAATTTAAAGCCGTTGTGAAAGAAACCCTGCTGATGTCATAATTCCAATATGTGTATTTGTTTCCTAAAACCGCCATGTTATCGTCTGCTGTCGTGGTATAGAAGCTGTGAGTTCCATCTATTGTTAAATCAGAATTATTTAAGTTAGCTGTTGTTGTATTTACACCATAACCTTTGTAGAAATCGCGGCTGTAACGGATTCCTCCATTAAAACTCAAATTGTCTGTAATGTTATAATCCAAATTTAAATATGCATCATTCAAACTTCCCTGAATCTGAGAATCTCTGATCAAGAAAGACATATCCGTAACCCCATTATACGTTTTAGAATATCCCATATCTGTCGGCGCCAGTGAAGTATCAACAAGATTAAGAAGTTCCGGTCTGTCTGTTGCAGTGGTTAAAATATTGCTCCAGTTCCAGTATTGGTGGGATTTCCAATTGGATTTGTAGAAACCGGCCGTTACATTTCCTTTATCAAATTTATAATTGAATTGTAAATCGTTTACAAAATTATTCATCTGTTTGTCGATCGCCCAGAAACCTAGTTTTTGAACATATGCCGGATTTACAACAGAGCCATTGCTCACCATAGAATATTGAAAATTGTTTCCGGAAATTCCGTTAGCTGCAGCAAAATCACCCGCCAACTGCGGTCCACCTGCCGGGAAAATCCCTGTATAATTCATATTGATATTGGTATACCTCGTTTTGTTTAAAACAGAGAAATTATTTCCTAAATCATATTTAAATTCTGCTCCCAATACATCAACTTTCGGATGAATTCCGTCTTCTAAATTCCTGCTGAAAAAACCTCCGCCCGCTTGTGGAATATTCAACTGACTGATTGCTCTGTAGCTGTATGTTCCATAATTGGCATCGAAACCGGAAAATTCTTTAAGATCATTTCCATTTTGCACCAATGGAATCGGAAGGAAAAACGTGTTTCTGTCGTCTAATTTTTTATAATAAACTTTAGCATAGCCTTTATCAAAAACATATTTCAGATTCATTCTGATCTGTCCTCCGTTATTCGCCTTGAAGCCTGTTTTTCTAATCCCGTTGTCGGTTCTATAAAAACCTCCGATATTAAAGAATAATTTATCTTCTACCAAGGCTCCTCCCAGGTTGACATCGGTACGCATTAGTCCGTAAGTACTCGTTTCCAATTTTGCTGTTCCTTTGAAATCGTTGCCCCCTTCTTTGGTAATAAAGTTGATCAACCCTCCTGGAGAATTATTGGCAAAGATAGATCCGGAACCTCCTCTCAAAGCTTCCAGTCTGCTTACGGAATTATCTACACGGAAGAAATTATCCGCATTCGCAAACTGTAAAGCACCGTCTTCAAAAACAGGAAGGCCATCTTCCTGAACTTGCACAAACTCGTAAGCTCCCGCAGAAGGAATACCTCTCGCGAAAAGGTTGTTCCCAACTTCACCACCCGAAGTTTCTACTGCAAACCCTGGAACTCTTTGTAATAAAGCAGCCGCACTGATCGGGTTTTGCTTCTGAATTTCTTTAGCTGTAAATGTAGAAATCGCCGTACTGGATTCTATTTTCTTTTTCGGGTTTGAATTTCCTGTGATAACCACCTGGTCAATAGAAGTTGATAATCTTGTCGAGTCCTGTGCAGGAGTTTCCTGAGCATATGTATTATTGAAATACAAAGTTGCGATACCGGCTAGTAAGAATATCGATCTTTTTTTCATAGTCATATAATTTTTTATAGTTAGTTTCAATTTCTTAATGTTTCAATTCTTTTAATTTAAGATAAACACCATTCGTCCATCCGAAGCCATCCTGATTAGGATATTCTCCGCCTCCTGCAACAGTTTCTGTGTCTAAAGCATTATATTTTTCCATTAATTTTCCGGTATTATTGTAGACTCTTTCCACATTTGCACACCAGTTATTTTTAATTTTTTCTGCTAAATCATCAAAACCGTAGTTTTTCATTGCTTTAAAACCCAGCCATTGATACGGCGCCCAGGCGTTGGGAAGATCCCATTGCTGACCGGATTTTTTTGTGGTAGTTACCAATCCGCCCTGGTACAGAAACTTTTTTTCTATATTTTCTGCAACAGATTTTGCCTGCCCCGCGCTTGCCAATCCCAGAAATAAAGGATAAAGAGCAGCAATATGTTCAGACGGTGTTGTTGTGTTTTTTTGTGTGTGATAATCTTTATAGGTCCCTGAATTTTCATCCCAGAAATATTTGTCGATCATCTGTCTTCTGCCTGCTGCTCTTTCTTTAAAATAATTTTCTTTTTCAGACAAATTTTGATGCGCTGAAGATTTTGCCAATGTTTTTTCCAAATGCCAGAGAAGGCAGTTCAGGTCGACTTCAGCCAAGTTCAGTGTTTCTATTGTCTGTATATTTTCTCCGTCTGCAAACCATCTGCTGGAAAAATCCCAGCCCGATTCGCAGGCGCTTCTTATGTTTCTGTAAAATTCTTCTCCTGCATTTTCGCTATCTTCAATATCAATTAAATAACTTTCCGGACGGGGTTCATTTTCCGCATCATAATATCTGTTCAAAATATCTCCATCCTTAGTTTTCAGTACCCTTTTTATGCTTGAGTTTTTTTCTAATTTTTCAATTCCGTTCATCCAGAAAGCATATTCTTTCTTTAACGTATCGTGATATTTAGTGTAAATATTCTCGTCTTTTGTGGTTTCAAAAAGAAGATCCAGCATCAACGAAAAATACGGTGGCTGCGAACGGCTCAGAAAATGAGTCCGGCTTGCATTCGGAACAAACCCTACAGTCTGAATTAGATAAGAACAATTTTCAACAATATTTTCCATCATTTCCACTCTCCCCGAAACCTGCAGACCCAACATGATAAAATAGCTGTCCCAATAGAAAAATTCATTAAAACGACCTCCCGGAACTATGTATGGTTTTGGCAATTTTAATAATGTTCCTTTTTCTTCATACGCCGTTCTTGTAAGTTCATCCCAAAGCTTTTCGATATGATCTTCAATTGGCAGATGATCTTCCCGCTGGATTGAAATTCTCGCTCCTAAAAAGTCAAAATTTGATAGTACAAAATCTTTCAGATCAAAATTTCCCGATTGTTTTTCCTTTTCATATTTTGAATTGATTTCAGCAATCGAAAACAATGGAACTGCATCAGTCATCATCTTCTGATCATCAAAAACCTTTGACCTCTGCACATCATCAAAAAGTACTTGAATTTCTTTTATATATAGTTGTTTGTTCATTTTATTTTTTAGGATTTATTTTTAATTTATTCATAATAATTGCCGAAATAATCAACAATGAAAGAGGAATTAATGAAAGGTAAAACGCTTGCTGCCCACTGAATTCCTGAAACACAAAACCAGTAATGATTGATCCGATTGTTCCTCCTATTGCAGAAAAAACCACGATTAAACCGGACATTGCACTGTGTAAATATTTTGGAATTGAAGCCAGAATTACAGAATTAATACTTGGATAAATAGGAGCCAACAAGCCACCCATCAATGGAAATAAATACACGACAAGCGGAGCATTGAACCAAGTTGTTCCGGTATTGATATGGATATTGTGAGTCAATGGTAAAACCAATAAAATACTTATCGCAAAGCCTACCACACAGAAAGAAACTACATAAATCCAGCTGAATTTTTTCGAGAAAAACCCGGACAAAAATCTTCCCAACGCAAAAGCTCCCGCCAAAACCGCTCCCGCCTGAATACTCATCGAAGTCGGAACTTTTAAAATTTCTTTATAAAAAGTCGGCGTCCAGGTCTGAAAGCTTTGTTCCACCAAAACAAAAAGAAAAGCACACAATAGAAAGAACAATACTTTTTTATAACTGAATAAACTTGCACTGTTTCTCAAATCTCCCAGCAAATCTGTTTTCTCGCTTTTCGCTTCGTGCTCATTTAATTTTGAGAAGAACAAGAATAGAAACGATAAGGCTGAAAGCGTTCCTAATACCCAATATACATTCAGCCAATGGGTTGATCTGGGATTGTGGTCATCTATAAACAAGCTGAATAAAACATTTCCCATTAATACGCCGATCATGAAAAAACCTTCCAGATAACCCATAAAACTTGAATGTTCCTTATCTGTATTCGTCACCAGCCCGATGGAGGTGAAGACTGAAATTTTAATTAAGGCAAAAGAAACCCCGACAATGGTGAACAATAATTTGAAAAACCAAAAGTCGTTGGAGAAAGGCATTATAAAGCACATGCAACTTACCAAAAACAAAGCGATGAGCATAGAATTTTTGATTCCGATTTTTGGTAAAAACGATGCTAAAATGAATGAGCAGATCGCAATCGGCAAATCCTTAAAACCTTCCAGAACACTGGCATGAGATTTTGAAATCCCAAAATTCTGCTGCACCTGCAAGATCACCGTTCCCACAGAATTCAGGAGAATCGCAAAAACGAAATAATTTAAAAATAAAACTGCCTTAATGTTGAAATTTTTCATTCAATTACTTTCTTGTCGGCTAAGATATAAGCATTTGCCTTAACGTTAATTTAACACAGTAAATGAATATTTGAACTATATTAATATAATTATTATTTTAGGAAACAAAATACGATTAACTGAATGAAAGTTACATTTGAACGCGTAATCCCTGATGAAAAGAGCTCTTTTCGTACGATTCACAATAATTCGCCCATCTCAGAATTCAAATGGGAATACCATTATCATCCGGAAATTGAGCTTGTCTGCGTGATTTCCGGGAGCGGAACGCGCCACGTAGGATACCACAAAAGCAATTATACGAATGGTGATTTGGTGTTGATCGGTTCCAATATTCCGCACTCCGGATTTGGATTGAATTCTATTGATCCGCATGAAGAAATTGTGTTGCAGTTCAGAGAAGAAATTCTTCAGTTTCCGCAGCAGGAAGTGGAAGCACGATCCATTAAAAATCTGCTCGAACTTTCAAAATACGGGATTCATTTTCATTCTAAAATTAAAAAAGCGATGCTTCCAAGATTGAAATTAATTTTGGAATCTGAAGGCTATAAAAGATATTTATTACTGCTTGAAATTTTATTTGAATTATCAAAATGCACAGATTATGAGCTTCTAAACAAGGAAATTATGCCCTACACGATTATTTCAAAAAATAAAACCCGTCTGGAAAATATTTTCACTTACGTTGAGCATAATTATGATAAGGAAATTAATATTGAAGATGTAGCAAAACTGGCTAACCTGACGCTACCCGCTTTCTGTAATTTCTTCAAAAAGGCGACTCAGATTACGTTTACAGAATTTGTCAATCGATATCGTATTAATAAAGCTTGTTTATTGATGGCGCAGGATAAAAGTATCTCAGAATGCAGCTATAGCTGTGGTTTTAATAATGTGACTTATTTCAATAGAATGTTTAAAAAATATACGGAGAAAACGCCTTCCGAGTTTATGAAGAATTTTTCACATAACAAAGTGAATGTAGATTTGAAGGTTGAGAATGAGGTGAAGGTAAAGGCTAGTTTTTAAAATATTTTGAGATGTTTCGACAAGCTCAACATGACATTTCTCTAATACTAACTGTTTTATTAGCGATTAATCTGTAGCGGTGTCATCCTGAGCGCGAAGCAGTCAAAGGATCTCACCAACAAAAAAGCCGTCCCAAAGAACAGCTTATATATCATCAATTGCAAGAACTGTCAACCGACCACCTGCAACCATCAACTAAAAATTACTTCCATTTAATATTGCAGCCCATGCTCGGTCTTTGAATTTCCTCCTGAGGTTCGCCCAACAAAAGATTTTCAAAAGCAATAATTAAATCTTCACCCGTAACATCCTTGTTATTCCCCGGTCTTGAATCATCCATCTGCCCTCTATAGATAAGGTCCAATTTTTCATCAAAGAAAAAGAAATCCGGTGTACAAGCAGCATCGTAGGCTTTTGCAATTGCCTGGCTTTCGTCATATAAATAAGGAAAATCGAAATGTTTTTCAATCTGGAATTCAATCATTTTTTCGGGCGAATCTGCAGGATATTTTTCTACGTCATTTGAATTGATAGCAATAAATTCAATCCCTCTTTCATGATAATCTTCATATAATTCATGTAATTTATCGATTACATGAAGAACAAACGGACAATGGTTGCACATGAAGATCACCAACGTGCCTTTTTCTCCTTTCAGCTCATCCAATGACTGTATTTCGTTACTTTTTGATGGGTTTGGAAGCTCAAAAAATGGTGCTTTTGTACCCAATTCGATCATATTTGAAGGAGTATTCATATTTTTTTTATTTGTGCACAAAGATAAAGATTTTCTTGATTATTTGAGTAAGGAAGATGGATGCGGGAAGATGGAAATTTTTTAATTGAGCTTAGCTATAAACTTCATTAATTTTTACAATAATTCTAAAATCGACATCTCAAAAACACTTCCAGCTCCCATTCTTCCAGCATCCAGCCCAATCTATATTAGTTCTCCAAAACCTGTCGTTAAGAATTAAATTCTAAAAATCGTTTGGAAGTTATATTAAAAAGTTTGTAGTTTTGCTAACACTGTTAGTAATTAAAAATCATGGGTCTACATGAACGTCGACAAAGAGAAAAAGAAAACATACGCACCAGTATTCTGGACGCTGCTTTTTCTTTAGCTAAAACCGAAGGGTGGGCTTTACTTTCCATGAGAAAAATTGCCGATGCCATTGAATACAGTGCACCGGTAGTTTATGATTATTTTGAAAACAAAGAAGCTATTTTATACGAGATTTCGTTGAACGGTTTCCATTGTTTGCACATCGAATTGTTGAAAGCTCAGAGAGAACACGACAATCCGGAAGACCAGTTGAAAGCTATTGTGGATGCCTACTGGAAGTTTGCATTCAAAAACAAAGAGTATTACCAATTGATGTTCGGATTGGGAATGCAATGTAGCGGAAAGGGAATGATGAAAGAAGAATTTTCGTCGTTTCAGGATATGCTTTACGATTGCACGTATGAAATTATTAAGAAAAACGGATCAAATCCGGATAATGCCTGTCACATGTCTCACGCTTTATTTTCTGCGGTACATGGCTTGATCTCGATCATGATGATGCGTAATGACGATATTCCTTCTACGATGAACAAGACAACTTTGGACGAAACTGTTTCTGCTTTTGTCAAGTCTTTGTAGGATTTTTTTTTGAATTTAAAATTAACACCGTTAGGAATATTAACGCTGAATTAATGCAAATTATTCATTTAAAACTAATTAAAAATTAAAAACCATCTATGTAAGATTAGAAAATTAACAGTAAAAATTAATTTTTTTTTACTTTAGTAATTAACACCGTTAGTAAAAATAACACACCTTACACCTCATCTTAGTTATACTTAAACCAACATTAAAAACAATTTTCAATTATGAAAACAACGATCTAAAAATCGAACATTAAAAATTCTGTATTTTTTTGAACCAGCCATTAACAGCGTTAGAAAATATAACAGGATTTAAATTAAAAACATTATTAAAATCTAACACTTCATTAAAAATTTTAAACTTAAAATGAAAATATTTGGAAAAACGAGGATCATCGTACTTATCGCAAGTATTATCCTTTTACAAAGTTGCAGTAAAGCCGCTGAAAATACCAATCAGGCTCCACCTGCTCCAGAGTTACCCGTTTATACCGTAATCACCTCTCCTGCAACTGTTTATCAGGAATTCCCTACTGCATTGGAAGGAAAAAACAATGTGGAAATCAGATCTCAGGTTGATGGATATTTAGATAAAATTTATGTAGAAGAAGGAGCTTATGTAAGAGCCGGACAGCCTTTATTTAAAATAGATTCAAGAAGCTACGGCGAACAGATGAATATGGCAACAGCCAATTTACAGGTTGCCAACGCCAATATTCAGAAAGCAAAAGTGGAAGTTGACAGATTAGAGCCTCTTGTAGCCGCGAAAGTAGTTTCCGAAGTACAATTGAGAACTGCAAAAGCCAATTATGCAGCCGCTGTAGCAGCCGCTTCACAAGCGAAAGCATCAGTAGGAAGCGCAAAAATTAATGTAGGATTTACAACAATTACAGCTCCTGTTAGCGGATACATCGGAAGAATTCCTTATAAAAAAGGAAGTTTGATTTCAAGAACAGATCCGAATCCATTGACTTTATTATCTGATATCAGCGAGATTTATGCTTATTTTTCTTTAAGCGAACTTGATTTCATTGCTTTCCAAAATAAATATCCGGGGGCAACCTTAAACGAGAAATTAAAAAATATGCCACAAGTAGATTTGGTAATTGCAGACAACAGCACCTACCCTGAAAAAGGGAAAATGAGCATCGTTGATGGACAATTTGACAAAACCACCGGAGCTATCAGTGTTCGGGCAGTATTCCCAAATGCGAACGGAGTATTGAGAACAGGTAATACCGGTAGAGTTCGTATGCCTCAGTTATTTGACAAAACGTTGGTGATTCCTCAGGAATCTACTTTCGAAATTCAGGATAAAACTTATGTATACGTTGTCGGAAAAGATAAAAAAGTAACCGGAAAACCTGTAACCATCTCAGGAAAAACAGACAGCTACTACTTTATTTCAGAAGGGCTTTCTGTAGGAGATAAAATCGTATTCACAGGAATCGGAACATTAAAAGACGGTGTTGCTATACAACCGAAAGCTATCTCTTCTGATAGTTTGCTGAAAGCAAGACCTTTGTAAGTAAACTCCTTTCAGGACTATTTATAAGAACTGTTTAAACTAATTTAAATTTTTAACTCTCTGGTTAAAAATCGGTTTAAGCAACATAAAAAAATAAACTTCTTATGTTAAAACAATTTATAGAAAGACCGGTACTTTCAACGGTCATCTCCATAATACTTTTATTATTGGGGGCACTGTCCCTCTTTAATTTACCCATCGCCCTCTTTCCGGATATTGCGCCGCCGAGTGTTCAGGTGACGGCTTTCTATCCGGGAGCGAATGCGGAAGTTGTAGCCCGTTCGGTGGCAACCCCAATCGAAGAAGCGGTAAACGGAGTTGAGAACATGACCTACATGACTTCCAACTCAAGTAACGACGGTACCATGACGCTGAGCGTATTTTTCAAGCAAGGATCTGATCCTGATAATGCTGCCGTAAACGTTCAGAACCGTGTATCAAAAGCGATGAGCCAGCTTCCTCAAGAAGTGGTACAGGCGGGTATTTCCACGCAGAAAGTTCAGAACAGTATGATTATGTTTATGGGATTAACGAGTGATGATCCTAAACAATATGACGAGCTTTTCTTACAAAACTATTTGAAAATCAACATCATTCCACAAATCCAGCGTATTCCGGGGGTAGCCCAGGCGCAGGTTTTCGGAACAAGAGATTATTCAATGAGGCTTTGGCTGAAACCAGACAGATTAGCGGCTAACAACCTTTCTCCACAAGAAGTGTTGAACGCAGTGAGAGATCACAACTTAGAAGCTGCTCCGGGACGTTTGGGACAAGGAAGTAAAGAAACTTACGAATATATTTTAAAGTATAAAGGTAAATTAAACAAGAACGAAGACTACGAAAATATTGCCATTAAAGCCAACAGCGACGGTTCTTTCCTTAGACTGAAAGACGTGGCAAGAGTAGAATTCGGTTCATATACGTATACAGCAGCTAACAGAGTGGATGGCAAACCGGTTTCAGGTTTCGCAATTATGCAGACGGCAGGATCTAATGCCAACGAAATCTTGACTGAAATTGAAAAGCAGGTTGATCAGTTTAAAACTACCCTTCCAAAAGGTGTTGAGCCCATCATCATGTACAATTCCAAAGACTTTTTGGATGCTTCAATTCATCAGGTTGTTGAAACATTAGTAATTGCATTTATCCTGGTATTTATTGTAGTATATATTTTCCTTCAGGATTTCAGATCTACATTAATTCCGGCCATTGCAGTTCCGGTGGCGATTATCGGTACCTTCTTTTTCCTACAGTTATTTGGGTTCAGTATCAACATGTTGACATTGTTCGCCTTGGTACTCGCCATCGGTATTGTGGTGGATGATGCGATCGTTGTGGTAGAAGCCGTTCACTCCAAAATGGAACATACGGGAATGCCTGTGGAACACGCTACAATGAGCTCAATGAATGAAATTTCCGGTGCGATTATTTCCATTACATTGGTGATGTGTGCCGTATTTATTCCGGTTGGTTTTATGCAGGGTCCTGCGGGAGTTTTCTACAGACAGTTTGCCTTTACATTGGCAATTGCGATTATGATTTCCGCTGTTAATGCATTAACATTAAGTCCGGCCTTATGTGCCATGTTCTTGAATGATCCTCAAGGTGAACACGGAGAACACGGTAAAAAAACAGGATTTGGAGCAAGATTTTTCAATGCATTTAATGTAAGTTTTAATAACCTTACTAGAAAATACATCTACAGTCTTAAGTTTTTAATTAAAAATAAATGGGTTGCAGTCGGAGGATTAGTATTAATTACAGCAGCAAGCGTTTTCTTAATTAAAAAAGCACCATCAGGATTTATTCCTACGGAAGACCAAGGGTTCATTTTATATGCCGTGAACACTCCTCCGGGAAGTTCATTGGACAGAACACACAGAGCGACTGAACAAATCGATAAAATCATCAACGGTGAAAAAGCCAAAAACCACCTTTGGGTAGCGGACGGTCTGAACTTTATTAGTAATGCTAACGCTTCACCATATTCTGCAGGTTTCATTAAGTTGAAAGACCATGATCAACGTGGTGAAGTAACCGATCCTGACCAGATTGCAGCGGGATTAACAGGAAAAGTGTCTCAGGTAAAAGATGCCAGCGCATTTTTCTTCAACTTCCCTACTGTTCAGGGGTTTGGTAACGTTTCCGGTTTTGAATTTATGCTTCAGGATAAAACCAACGGTTCTCTAGAACAATTGGGAACAACCACTCAGGCATTCATCGGAGAATTGATGAAACGTCCGGAAATTGCATTCGCTTTCACAACGTATGCGGCCGGAAACCCACAATTTACCATCGAGGTTGATAATGATAAAGCGAATCAGCTTGGAGTTTCCATCACAGAATTGATGCAGACTATGCAGATCTATTACGGAAGTAGCTTTGTTTCAGATTTCAACAGATTCGGAAAATACTACAGAGTAATGGCTCAGGCGGATATTCCTTACCGTACCGATGCCAATTCTTTAGAAGGAATTTATGTTAAAAACAATGCAGGCGAAATGGTTCCTGTAAAAACATTAGTAACGTTAAAAAGAGCTTTCGGACCTGAAACAGTGACAAGAAACAACTTATTCAACGCGGTTACGATCAATGGAACTCCGAAACCTGGGTACAGTACCGGAGACGCAATTAAAGCCGTAGAAGAAGTTGCCCAGAAATCACTTCCGAGAGGTTATGGATACGAATGGACAGGTATTACCCGTGAAGAGATCAAAACAAGCGGACAGACAGCATTTATCTTTATGTTAAGTATTTTGTTTGTGTACTTCTTGTTGGCAGCTCAGTATGAAAGTTATATTCTTCCATTTGCGGTTATTTTAACGATTCCTACAGGTATTTTCGGGGTATTTGCCTTCACAGGACTGGCTGGAATTGATAATAATATTTACGTTCAGGTTGGTTTAATCATGCTCGTCGGGCTATTAGCGAAAAACGCGATCCTGATTGTAGAGTTTGCCGTACAAAGAAGAAATGCGGGAAGAACATTATTAGAATCTGCGCTTCAGGCTTCAAGATTACGTTTAAGACCAATCTTAATGACCTCGTTTGCCTTTATTGTCGGGATGTTACCTCTTGTTTTCACTCAGGGAGCTTCTGCAAAAGGAAATCATTCAATAGGATTCAGTACTGTTGGGGGTATGTTTACAGGAGTTGTATTGGGAATTTTCATTATCCCTGTAATGTTTGTGATCTTCCAGTATCTGCATGAAAAAATGCCAAGCAGAAAAAAGAAAAGACTTCTTCAAAGACAAAAACTGGAAGCTGAACTTTTAGCAACTACTAATTAATAAAAATGAATTACAAACTTTGAGAGATTTAATTTTAACCACAAATAACACAAATGTTTTCACAAATAAATACAATCATCTGTGAAATCCGTGAAATCTATGGTAAAATAAAAAAATAGAGAAGAAAACTATTCAAACTCATATCATATAAAGCAAAGAACTCTCCTACTAAAGACAACTTTGCATTAAAAACCTCTCAAAGTTTTGTATTCAAATAAAAGTTTAAAAACTATGAAAAAAGTAAAAAATATTTTTCTAACATTCATATTGGCTTTAGGCTCTGTTTCGTGTGTGTCCAAACTGGCATACACGGAACCGGACCTTGAGCTTCCGGAAAAATTCCAGTACACTGCCACTGCAGATACAGCAAGTGTAGCCAACCTGGAATGGAAACAATTTTTCAGCGATCCTGCTTTGCAAGGGTTGATTGAAAAAGGAATTAAAAACAACTACGACTTACAGATTGCTTTAAAACAAGTTGCTTCTTCACAGGAAAAACTAAAACAGGCAAAATATCTTCAATATCCAGATGTAGGTTTCGGAGTTTCAGCACAAATTTCAAAACCTTCAAAAAACAGTATGAACGGGCAAAGCTTAAACTTATTCTTAGGCCAAAGCCACGTTGAAGATTATAATGCAGCGTTCAATTTATCTTGGGAAGCAGATATTTGGGGTAAAATCAAAAATCAGCAGGAAGTTTCAAGAATGCAGTATCTGCAGACTTACGAAGCTACAAAAGCGATTCAGACACAGGTTGTTGCTGCGATTGCTCAGGGATATTACAATTTATTGATGCTGGATAAGCAGCTTGATATTGCGAAAGCAAATTTAGAACTAAGCACAAATACTCTTTCTCTTACAGAAAAATTGTGGCAAAGTGGTGATACAACTTCTTTGGGAGTTCAGCAGGCAACTGCTCAAAAGCAGTCTACGGAGCTTTTGATCACACAATTGGAACAAAATATTGCGATTCAGGAGAATGCATTGAGTATTCTGGTGGGTGAAAATCCGGGAAAAATCAGCAGAACGATTGAAATGTCCGACACTTCTTTACCACAAGTTATTTCTGCGGGGCTTCCGGCTGCGATGGTAAGCCGTCGTCCGGATGTTCGTCAGCAGGAATTGGTGTTGCTTGAATCCAATGCGATGGTAGGAATTGCTCAGGCAAATATGTATCCTTCATTGAAAATCACAGCTAACGGAGGGGTGAATTCTTTCAAATTTGATAACTGGTTCCAGATTCCGGCTTCACTGTTCGGATCTGTTTTAGGAGGAATTACACAGCCTATTTTCCAGAAAAGACAATTGAAAACAGATCTGAATGTTGCTAAAATTCAGAGAGAGAAAAACGTGCTGGCGTTCCGTCAGTCTGTTTTAAATGCTGTGGGTGAAGTTTCTGACGCATTAGTTTCAAACGAAAGCTTAAAAGTTCAGGAACAAAAAGCAACAGAACAGGTTGCAACCTTAAAAAATGGAATTAAAAGTGCCGAAATGCTTTACAAAGGCGGTATGGCAAATTATTTAGAAGTAATAACAGCTCAGGGAAATTCTCTACAGGCAGAACTGAATCTTGCGTCCGTAAAAAGACAGAGATTGAGCAGTATTGTAGACTTATACCGAGCGTTAGGAGGCGGTTGGAAGTAGTAAATTAAGATGATATTGTTAATGAGATGCGGTCTTTCGGGATCGCATTTTTTTTTTAAAATTAATTTGTTGGAAAAACGCAAAGGCGCAAAGATTTTTTTATATTTTGTAATGCTTTAAGGCGCAAGGATTTTATCTTCGATAAAATTGCATAACATTCATCTTTGCTGAAAACCTTTGATTTTCTTGCGTCTTAAAGCAGTCTGTTGTTATAATTCTTTGCGCCTTTGCGTTTTTCAAACAATTAAATTATTTCAAAGTCTGTTCATTAATATATCCAATCAGCTCATCAAAATCCGCCTGTGAATACCCCAATGGCAAATAATGAATATCATCCGCTTTTCTGTACCAAGTCAATTGACGTTTTGCATACCTCCGGCTGTTTTTCTTAATTTCAGAAACCGCAAAATCCAAATCCCATTCGCCATCAAAATATTTGAATAATTCGGCATAACCCACCGTATTCAAAGCGGTAAGATGTTTGAATTTTTCTAAACTTTTTGCTTCTTCCAGCAAACCTTTCTCCATCATGATATCCACTCTCCTATTGATTCTGTCGTACAATTCTTCTCTCGGCG
>CBFGVN010000039.1:0-15786 GCA_965651845.1 uncultured Chryseobacterium sp.
TTCAAACGGACGGTACCATGTAATGTTGACTAACGCTGGGGCTGGATACAGTCGCTGGAAGGAATCTGCAGTCACCCGGTGGCGTGAAGACAGCCCATCAGATCCAAGGGGAACTTTCTGTTATATACGTGACCTTGAAACCAGGATATTCTGGTCGAATACACATCAACCGACTCTAAAAAACCGAAAAGAGTATTGCGGATCTCGCCCATTGCGGCACCGTAAAATTTGATATCCAACTGATCTCTCAGACCATCACCTATATTGTAAGCCCTTCTGTACCAAACCGCTGCAATATCGTCTAAACGATGTTTTTTTTCAGGAGTCTCAAGAATAGTGACCCACTTTCCGTCCTGAAAAGTGGTGGATAATTTATTTTTTAACGGATATAAATCAACATCAAAACGAATAACTTCGCAGCCGTTTTTATCAATATATTCCGTTACTTTTTCAATTGAAAAATTATCTCCTGTATGTGTAATTATTAAAATTTTATTCATTGGTATTCATTCTTTTTATAAGATTATCGGCAATTCTTTCTGCAATTGGAAAACGTAATTCTTTCTGCAGCATTCCCCATTCTCCCTGCGGATTTACTTCAAGAAAATAATAGCCTCCATCTCTAGATTTGATCATATCGATGGCTCCGAGGTAAAGTCCCATTTCCTTCATCATGGAAGACAGACTGACCTTAATATTTTCCGGTAAATCATAGGCTGACCAGAAAAAATTTTCCTGGGTAACCCTCCAATCCGCATTTTCGCTATTATTGATTTTCCCTGGAAAAAATTCACCGTCTACATAGACGATCCTTAATTCATATTCTTTTTCAATATAAGGTTGGAAGATCATCGGGCAATAGGCTATATCCGAGATAAACTCCAAAGAATCCCCGTCAATAATATTGGTAGAAACAAGATCTTCCCCACCCATTGATTTTGACAGCACTCCGTGGAGTTTCGCCACCATTTTTCCGTTGCAGTTTTCGTGAAAAAATGCTTTGATTTTCTCTGCATCATTTGAAAAAATGGTTTTGGGAATTGTTAGCTGATGCTTTTCAGCGATGTTGAGCTGGAGCATTTTATTACCGTCAACTTTCTTTTCATTTTCAAACGGATTGATCCATGCTGCATGTTCCAGAATGGTGAAAAGATTGTAGCGGAGACTGGCGTATTCTTTTAAAAATATTTTTTCATAATCTTCATCCAATTCTTCCGGAACACTTATTTTCCAGGCTTTTCTGTGCCACACTCCTTTGATTTCGTCAGAATTAATTTTATTCCCCGATTCATCTGTTAATTCAAAAAAATTTTCATTAATACTTATTTTTTGAAGATGATTCATATGATCGGAATTCAACCTGAAATAAGGAATATTTTTCGTTTTTAGGTATTCAAAAAAAATATCAATATTATAAAAATCCTGAGAATGCGTGATACAAAGAATCATTTGCCTACTTTTTATTAAAAAAGGAAACTTAAAGTTTAAGTTTCCCTTCTATAGTTTTTATTAGTGTGTATTTTGAACTATATCATTGACTTATAAATCAACATATTGCACATCATCATCCCCGTCAGAAGGATATTTTTGTGTCTGAGCCATGTCCTGATCCGGCTTTGTTACTCCATCGAAAGCAGGTTTTGTAACGATATCCTGTGTTGCAAGAGTTACGTCCCCTCCTCCTTTGATTTTTTCAGGATCTTGAAGTTGTTTTTCTAAAAATGATGCGAAAAATGGTTTCTTTTTTGAATTTTTGTTTTTCATAATTATTTGATTTGAATAGTTTTTTTATTTAAGATTCTCCCGGATCCGATACTCCTCCGATTTCGTCGTTGTCAGACGGGTATTTCAGCGTCACTACATTATCTTTAAAAGGTAAAGTAGCATTATCTAAAGTAGGTGAAGTGGTTACCGTATCCTTTGTGGGTAATGTTACTAAGTCGGTAAGAGGAGCCGTAAGAACGCTGCCTCCCTGAATCTCTTCAGGATTCTGAATTTGTTTTTCTAAGAACGAAGCAAAAAAAGGCTTCTTTCCTTCGTTTTTTTTTCATAATGTTTTGTAATTTGAGTGGTTGGTTGTTAGTTTTTTTGTTTAGACAGCATCGCCATCTTCGTCACCGTCGGACGGATATTTCATTGTCACATTATCACTTCCCGGCTTCGTAATATTGTCTTGAAGCGCAGAAGTAATACTGTCTTTTAAAGCTCCGGTGGTGTTATCCTGCAATGCAGAAGTAATAGTTCCCGAACCTCCTTTGATTTTTTCAGGATCTTCAACCTGTTTTTCTAAAAATGAAGCGAAGAAAGGCTTCTTTGATTTTTTTTCTTCCATAGCATTAATTTTTAATGATTTAGAAAATCTAAAATATTAAAAAAAAATCACCTAGAGAAGAATAAAACATTATTTTATGAAAATTTTAACAAATAATAATTTATGACGGAATTATTTTAATTTAATCCTAAAAATTGCTTAACAACTTCAGCAAAATCAACAGGGTTTTCTGCCTGTACCCAATGTCCCGCATTTTTTACCGTTACAATTTGGGCTTTAGGAAATTGCTGCTTTATGGCAAACTCATCCTGAGGAAGAATATAATTGGACTTTTCACCTGCAATAAATAAAGTTTCGCCTTGAAAAACTCCAAATTTTATAGCATTGGAAACAAATTCATTATACTTTTCGGATAGTGTTTTAAGATTAAACCTCCAATTCAGGTTTTTATTTTCATCCCAATAAAGGTTTTTGGTTAAAAACTGAATGGTAGATTTTTCAGGAATATATTGACTTAAAACTGCTTCAACCTCGTTTCTGGAATTTATCGTATTGAAATCAACCGTTTCTAAAGCTTTGATAATCCCCTGATGATGCGGTGGATAAGCTTTTGGAGAAATATCAACAACGATCAGTTTTTCAACTCTTTCGGGATAATTCATGGCAAACTGCATTACTGCCTTTCCACCTAAAGAATGACCCAAAACATGGGCTTTTTCAATCCCGTAATGATTCATATAATTGGCAATATCATTCGCCAGATCATCATGTGACATATCTTCGGAATGAAAACTTCTCCCGTGATTCCTTAAATCAATTAAATGAACCGGAAGCAGCTCTCCAAGATCTTTTCCGAAGCTTCCCCAGTTATCGAGCATTCCAAATAAACCATGAAATACCAGAAGCGGTGTAGACGAAAGATTTTCGCCAAATATTTTTGAATGTAGAATTTCCATAAGCTTTTTTTTAAGATGTTAGATGTTAGATATTAGATAGACAATACTAGCTTCTAACTTCTAGTTTCTAATTTCTAATTTTACCACCTTGCCAGTCTCTTCAAATATGCCTGAACCGTATTTTCCAATCCCATATACAATGCTTCGGAAATCAAAGCATGACCGATGGAAACCTCCAGTAAATTAGGAATATTGTCTGCAAAATATTTTAAATTTTCTAAACTTAAATCGTGACCGGCATTGAGACCTAATCCAAGATCTGCCGCAACAACCGCAGTATCATAGTACGGTTTTAATGCTAATTCTTTATTTGATGTATAATTTTTTGCGTAAGCTTCTGTGTACAATTCAATTCTGTCTGTTCCGGTTTTGGCAGCATACTCTACCAGTTCCGGAGCCGGATCAAGGAAAATTGAAGTACGGATTCCCGCATTTTTAAATTCTGCAATAATTTCAGTGAGAAAATCTAAGTGTTTTTTCGTGTCCCAGCCTGCATTTGAGGTAATAGCGTCATCGGCATCAGGAACCAGGGTTACCTGCTCCGGCTTCACCTCCAAAACCATATCAATAAACGGACGGTGTGGATTTCCTTCAATATTAAATTCCGTCGTTACCAAAGGCTTCAGCTCATAAACATCTTTTCTTGTGATATGTCTTTCATCGGGTCTTGGATGGATTGTAATTCCCTGTCCGCCAAACTCTTGAATTTTAATTGCAGCTTCCGTCACACTTGGTGTTTCACCTCCTCTTGCATTCCTTAATGTTGCAATTTTATTAATGTTTACACTTAGTTTTGTCATTTTTCAATCTAGATATTAGAGTTTAGATTTACATTATTACATCAGTTTTTAATCCTGATTAAAACCGATATTAAAAGCAAAATAGTAAATCCCAACAATATTTAAAACCTTACAAATTTAGTGATTAAAACCACTATTTGTCGTACAAAAGAATAGAAAAAAAATATGAATACATTTTTTACACTGGTATTTTAACCTATTAATCCGGAAAATCTAATCAGCCGAACGATACGTTACAATTTTAAAACACTCATATATCCTAGGAAAACAGACAGTTATCATTGTTCTGTACAACACATTTTTTAGATAAGTTAACATTCGCAATACAAATAGTTAAAGTATGTTAATAAAATACTATTAATTTAAATATTAAATCAAAAAATTTAATTAAATGTAAAATAAAATCATTTTTATTGAAAATATGCTAAAAAAAATTACAATACATATGATTTTTTTATTAATATTACATCATCAAATATTATAACACAAGATGAAATTAAATGCTAAAACCTCTCTTAGTATAGGAGCTTTCTGCTTCTTACTGGGAACTACCGCCCAAATACACGCACAAAAAACAAAGACCGATTCTACTAAAACTACAGAAATAAAAGAAGTTGTAGTAACAGCTCTTGGAATAAAAAGAGACCAAAGAAAGCTGGGCTATGCTATTTCTAAAGTAGATAACAAAGACATTACCCAAGCCGGAGTGGTAAATCCTATGGAAGCTCTTCAGGGTAAAGTACCAGGCGTGCAAATCATAGCCGGATCAGGAGGACCTCAATCCAGTGCGAAAGTCCAAATTCGTGGAAATACATCCCTCGGAAAAAATAATCAGCCATTGGTAGTAGTAGACGGAGTAATTATTGATAATTCCGTTACAGGTGCCGATGAATGGGGATCTGGATATGATTTTGGTAATGAAATGAAAAATCTTAATTCTGATACCTTTGAATCTGTTTCCGTACTTAGAGGTGCCGCAGCTTCTGCGCTTTATGGCTCCCGTGCTTCTAATGGTGTCATTGTAATTACAACAAAAAAAGGACGCAGCAGAAATGGAATTGGTGTTAAAGTAAATTCTTCACTTACAACCCAGAGTGTATATGCGGGACCTAAACTGCAAAACGAATTTGGTGCCGGTGTCGGCTCCACCTTCTCAGTAGACAGTAATGGAGAGCGTTTTATAGATCCAAACACCTTCTTCTACAGCTATGGTCCCAAATTCGATGGCCAGCCGGTAAGAGATATTGATGGAAGAACTGTTTTATACAACCCTCAACCTAAAAATTACCTCGAACTGTATCAGGTAGGAATTGACCGGAAAAACTCAGTTGAGCTTTCGGGAGGTAATGATAAATCAACATTTTTATTCAATTATACCAATCAAGAAGCAGAAGGTATTTTGCCACGCAATAAATTTATCAAAAACGCATATTTCTTACGTGCCACGCATGAATTTAATAAATATCTGCAATTAGATGCGAGTTTCAATTATACCAGATCTTATGGCGAAAACCCTGTTCCGCAGGGAGGAAACAGCAGTCCTTTATTCAGTTTTGTATACGGAACTCCCAGAAGTTTTGATGCTAATTATTGGAGTCATAATTATTTGGATCCTGTAAATGGCGGTATAAAACAGGGCAATGCAGATCCATATGGGATGGCGGGACAATATTTTGAAATATTCCAGAATACCAGAAGTCAAAAAGAAAACAATTATATTGGTCGTTTAGAACTCAAATCTCAGCTTACAGACTGGCTGAATCTTATTGTTGGCGGCAACTTCAACAACTACAACTTTACAAATGAATCTAAAATTTTAGGATCTGATCCGGGCTTTAAAGGAGGTGGATATAGTATCCTGGAAGGAAGAAAAGAACAAAATACCGTTAAATTTTTAGCCAATGCCAATTTTAAATTGACTGATAATTTAACGATGAATGCTTCCGTCGGAGGGGAAAGTTTCAGCTCAAAATATAAATCTACAAGATTATTTACAAACAACGGTCTTAGAATTCCGGGAGTTTTTGAAATTCAAAATTCGGTAGATGTTCCAGGCTATGAGGTAGTTTATACAGATGGAAATATGTCTCCTAAGAAAATCCAGTCTTTATACGCTTTTGCTAATTTTGCATGGAAAGATCAGCTATTTGTAGATATTACAGGACGTAATGACTGGTCTTCAACATTAGCTTATCCTGATGGTCATGGAGATGTAAGTTATTTTTACCCGTCTTTTGTAGCAAACTGGACTTTCTCTAATTCGTTCAAGCTTCCAAAATGGGTAAGTTTTGGTAGCCTAAGAGGAAGTTTGGCGTGGGTAGGGCGAGATACCTTTCCATATAATACGAGTGCCGGCTTTTATTACAAAGGCGATCCTTCGGCTTATAACTCCCCGGATGGCACACGTATCCCTTTGATCGGGTTTAATAGCAGAGCCCTTGCCAATGGCAACTTAAAAAATGAATTAAGCAGATCCATTGAATTAGGTTTAAATATGGCGTTTCTTAACAACGGGTTGGATTTTGATGTTTCCGTGTATAGAACGAATACGACCAACCAGTTATTAACACTTCCAATGCCTCAGGAATCTGGTGTTGACTCGCAACAAATCAATGCCGGAAATCTACAAAATACAGGTATAGAGATCATTCTAAATGCAGTTCCTTTAAAATCAAATGATTTTAAATGGGACACCTCCCTAACATTCGCGAAAAATCAGGACAAAATTGTTGAGCTCGCTCCGGGAGTTGAAGAATATGTACTGCAGTGGGCAATGGGTAGAGATGTAAAAAGTATTGCCATTCCTGGCCAGGAATATGGGTTAATACAAACTAATTATGCTTTCGCAACCTATCAGGCGCTTGATGCTAACGGAAATAAAATCGATGATCCCAGAAACGGTATGAGAGTTTTAAAACCAAACGGTACTTATCTACGCTCCAATTCTTATCAAAATCAAGGCTATGTAACGGTAGGAAAACTTACCCCCGATTTCCTGACAAGTTTTAGAAATACCTTTAAATATAAAAATCTCGCATTAAGTATTTTAATTGATGCCAGAGTAGGTGGAGATATTTTATCGGCAACTTACAATTATGGGGTACAATTCGGAAACCTGCCTTCAACTTTACAGTACAGGGATGCAGAAAGAGGTGGTATCATGTATACAGATGCGAATGGAAAGACTCAGTTTGGAGTAATTCCTGAAGGGGTTTTTGCTCAAAACACTCAAATCAAAGATAAACAGGGCATTACCCGGGATGTTGGCGGCATGACCTACGCAGAGGTTTATCAGAAAGGTTGGATGGATCCTCTACGTACCGATTTATATTATAGAAATTTAGGATCATGGGGTAATGGTATCAGGGAAAATGCTATTTTCGAGAATACCTGGGTTGCCCTTCGAGAGCTGAGATTAACCTATTCATTTAAACCTGAATTAATAAAACCTCTCGGCATAAATACATTAAACGCTTCTCTTATAGGAAGAAATCTTTTTTACATCTATAATAAACTTCCAGACGGCATTAATCCTGAAGGAATGTACAACAACAATTCGGGGAACTTTGCAGAGTACGGAGGCTCACCTATGTCGAGGTATGTAGGATTTAATTTAGATTTTTCTTTCTAATCATTTACTTAATAAAAAATAAAAAAATGAAAAAAATATTTTTAATAGCTGTTTCACTCTATTTGCTCAATTCGTGCACACGTGATTTTGCTGAAACTAATACAAACCCTCTGGATATTGTAAACACTACTCCGGAAGCGCTGCTGCCAATGGCCATCAAAAAAGGATACGATGCCAGTTATGAATATTATTATGATTATTATCGCAGGATTATGCCATGGACCCAGACTTTAGTACCCGGTTCTTGTAATATTCCAGAATTTATGGATGACGGTTCTAATATGAATCAAAGAAAAGATGTCTTCTATGGTGATCATGGCTCTCTCCTTACGGATATTATTCACAAAATAGACCAAATGCCGGCAGATGAGCAGGCAAAATATGTGAATATTAAAAGTATTGCTACCATCCTAAAGGTATATTACGCCTGGTATGTTACGGATGTCAACGGAAGTATGGCCTATACAGAAGCATTTCAGGCAAGATATGGCGGTACTGCAACTCCAAAATTCGAAACACAGGAACAGCTGTATGATATTTTTGATAGCCAACTGAATAATGTTTACACGGCTATAGAAGGCGCAAACCAGTCTATACAGGTGAATCCGGGCAGCGGAGATCTTTTCTTTAATGGAGATATCTTAAAATGGAAAAAAGTTTCTAATTCATTAAGGCTAAAAATTGCATCAAGATTAATGAAAAGGAATCCGACAAAGCTTGCAACAATTGCTGCTCAGGTATTATCCAGAGATCAAATCAGTAGTCAAAGTGAAGATTTCTCCTTGCGCTCAAGAAGATTTACCGAGCATGGCAACTTTAATCCTAACGGTTTCTTTGCTACAAAACCAATGGTTGACTATATGACAAGTAATAATGACCCAAGAATACCTATATTTTTTCAAAAAAACTCGTATACAAAAACCGCGATTACAAGATTAGTAACTGCAGGTTTGATGAGCCCTGTAACCATTACTGACTCATTGAAAAGATATGTAGGAGGACCTATCAGTCCGGATCAAAGTACAAGCCGATATTATACCTCAGCAAGACGGTCGTTAAACGGAACCATATACGATACGATCTCAAAGCTTCAGTACCGTATTTGGCAGCCTGAGTTCCTATCCGGTACAGGAAATGCAGTGTTCCCTATTTTAACCTATGCAGATTATTCTTTATTAAAAGCAGAATTACAGGCAAGAGGAATTATTACAACCGGTAGTTCCGTACAAACGCTTTATGAGCAAGGCATCAAGGCATCTATTGATACTTATAATTTTATTGCCAAGGAAGCCATTGTAGATCAATACGTGCCAACAACAGCTGGCGAGGTAACCGCCTATCTGAGTGCACCCAATGTTCAGTTTAATCCGTCAAAGGCACTGGAACAGATCATCATTCAGGAATATTTAAATTATTTTAAACAACCTAATGAAGTCTGGGCTCTTATCAAAAGAACCGGTATGCCAAATACTTCAACAGCTTTGAAATTAGAAGCGCCTACCCGAAATGGAGGAATTCCTCTGACAATGCCTAGAAGAATTGTACTTCCAACTCCATCGGCCAATAATTTGAACTATAATAATCAGCTTTCTGCTCTAAACCAGATGAAACAAGATCCTGATTTCGGTAGCAGTGAGAGTGATATCCAAGGGCGTATTTGGTGGGATAAAAAATAACTAAAAGAACCCTTTTAAATAAAAAGATTCTGGCAATAATTTCACCAGAATCTTTTTTATTTTAAAAACTAAATAGTTTTAAATATCTAATTCATTACACTTTCACACTCACCTGCATCACCTGCAGATCAAATTCTTTTGAAGCCACCAATAAATGGTCAAAAATATCTGCCTGGATCTGCTCAAAATGTTCCCATTTTGAATCATTCGCAAAACAGTAGATTTCCAGTGGCAAACCTTGCGGCGTTATATCCAGCTGGCGTACCATCATCGCGCCATCCTGATCTACCTCAGGATCATTTTCAATATATCTTTGGGCATAATACCTGAAAACACCAATGTTTGTCAGCTGCCTTCCATTGATTATTTTATCGCTATGCTTCAGACTTTCTTTTTCTTTTCTTAGTTCAATGCTTTTTCCTTCAAGATATTCTGAAATTAAATTAATTTCCTTTAATCTTTCAATATCTTCTTCCGTTAAAAATTTAAAAGAATTAATATTAAAATAAATCGATTTTTTAATCCTTCTTGTGTTGGATTCCGACATTACCTGAAGATTTTTAATTTCCGTCGTCAGCAAATCGTATGTTGGAATGGTAGAAACCGTTTTATCGAAATTGGTGATTTTTGTTGTTAGCAGGCTTATATCCGCGATATTCCCTTCGATGCTGTATTTAGGAATACTTACCCAGTCTCCTACTTTCATGTTTTTTGAAGTTGCCACATGAATCCCCGTCACAAAACCTAAAATCGTATCCCGGAAAACCAATACCAAAACCGCTGTAATTGCTCCTAAACTTCCGACAATGGTTGTTCCTTTAATTCCGAAAATCACGCAGATTCCCACAACTGAGAAAATGAAAATTCCCATGATCTTCATGGTTTCTGAAATAGCATTGAGTGCCATTATTTTGTAGAAATCCTGTTTTATTGTAAAGTAGTTTCTAAAAGCTGTTAATCCTCGATACAACATTCCGGCAAAAATCATTACAAGACCTAAATTTACTGATCTTATAATAAATTTAGATGTATTTTTTAATGCACCAGAAAATATAGATTCATGAATCCCTCCTATTATTAAAAGAGCTATTAAGTGAGCAAGCGAATTTGAGACCTTAGATTGATAAATTGATTTTATTACAGGATATTTTTCCTGATTATGAAAAAATTTAAAAAAATTATTAATTATAAATTTAAAAATAAAATCAAAAATCAAAAAAATAATACAAAGTAAAGCCAATTTTACTATAATGTGAAAGACCCAATCAAGACCAGATGGAGCAACCTGGCTTATATAAATGTAAAGTTGTTCACTAAGCTCTTGTAAAAAACTTTTGGTATCTTGTAACTGATCATTCATTACAGCAAATTTATGAAATTTAAGAATGCTTTTTATTAAAATTTCTGTATCAATTTTCATCCCAAAACAATCTGCATTTTATTATTTAAGGAAATTTTATTATAAAATTTTAAAAATAGGATCATCAACAAACCCCGATCAACAAATGAAACATTTACTACAAACCAAGAATATTCATAAATTATATTAAAAAAATTCACCATTTTATGATTTTATATTTAATTATTTTTTAAATTTGATAAAAACTAAACAAATCTAAATCAATTAAATATGAAACAAAACTACTTTTTTATTTTGTTGTGTGTATTCACACTTTTTACCAGTTGCGCAGGAGGAGATGATTCTCCAATAGCTACAGAGAATACGACTCCGGCGGCTGTAAAAACCGGAAAACTAACCGGAAAAGTGATGTCACAAAACGGAACCAAACCCATTGGTGGAGCTTCAGTTTTTACTTTTGATGACAAGTACAAAATCTATTACACCACTTCAGACGCAGAAGGTAACTTCACTTTGGAAGCACCGGTAGGAAATCACACCATCCATATCCAAACAGGTAACGGAAGCAATTTCCGCACAGAAATTTCTGCAACCATAAAGGATAATGAAACTTTAAATCTCGATGCCAGCCAAACCAAACTGAATCAGGTTGCAAAAATTGCTTACGTAAAAGGAACTTATGATAAAATCGAAGATATTATCCAGACTTTAGGATATACTGCGACAGAAATCAACAATAGTGATCTTGCCAACCTTACAACGATTGCACAGTATGACATCATATTTCTTAACTGCGGTTCAAGAACCAGCTACACTTCCAATCCTGCACTTTATACGGTAATTGATGCAAATTTAGCAACTTTCGTAGCGAATGGTGGAAGTATCTATGCTTCAGACTGGGATGTTGCTTACTTAGTAGGCGGAACAACCAATACCTACAACTGTGGGATGCCTGGAGGATTCGTTCCTGATTCAAAATTATGTTCTAAAAATATCGGAACCTCTGGTATGGTAGCCGCTACGGTAAACAATGCCGGACTTACTTCAGCTTTAGGGTTCAATACACTTAATATTAACTATGATTTAAGCCAATGGCAAAAAATCGCTGACTACGATCCAAATTATTGGGAAGTTTTGGTTAAAGAAACTTCATCAAATGATCCTTTAATGATCAGATCCAATCATTTTACAGCAACAGGTACGACAACGACTCCGATTGGAACAACGACAACATTCGTGACAGTTTGTATTACTCTTCCGGGAAATATCCAGATCAGTATTTCAGTTCCGCAGGCGCTAGTTCCTTATTTGGTTGCATTAGGAGCAACGGTAGGACCTTGTTCCGGATCTTCAACAAGTGGCTATATTTATTACACCACTTTCCATAATCATGCTTCAGGAAACATTGGAAACGCAGGCGTGATTCTACAATATGTAATCTTAAACCTATAATAACTTTATCTTAAACATGGAGGCGGTCTTTTATAAGGCCGCTTTTTTTTATATCTTGCAGATAATATATTTTTTATTAAAATGAATATCGATACAGCATTAATTAACATTCTCTGTCTTATCCTCTTATTTCTTGGGATTTTGGGAACATTTTTACCCATTTTACCAGGATTATTATTAAGCATTTGTGGTTTATTAATTTACAAATTCGGAACCAATGCAGATTTGCCGATGGTTTATATCTGGGCTTTCGGAATTCTGACGCTGGTATCGGTTGTTTTAAGTTATGTGATCCCTGCCAAAACCAACCAGAAATACGGCGGAACTCGCTGGGGAAGCATCGGATCTGTAGTCGGAATGATTATCGGGATGTGTCTGCCGATTCCATTAGGTTTTTTAATCGGAATGTTCGCCGGAGTATTTGTAGGTGAATTACTACACGACAGCAAAGATATGAACAAAGCTCTAAAATCTACAAAAGGAGCTTTTATTGGGTTTATTTACGGAACAGGTTTCAGTTTTGTGGTAGGTGTGGCAATGTTTTTGGTGGTAGTTTTAGATATGTTAAATGTTATTTAAATCATTAAAAAAAGAAAATCATGTTATATAAAGTTTTTGCACTAAGCTTAGGATTATTGTTTTTAATGAATTGCAATGCTCAGAAAGAAACTAAAACTACAACAAAAGTGAACGTTGACGAAGCAGGAGTTACTAAAGTAACTAATAGGGACGGCGAAATTATCTACTTCAACGAAGGTGAAAACAAATTCCTGAAAGAATACCAAATGAATGTGACTTTCAAAGGGATTTCCGAGGACAGCCGTTGCCCGAAAGATGTAACTTGTATCTGGGCAGGAGTTGCCGTGGCGCAGGTTGAAGTGATGGGAACTACAACACGACCGATGACGTTGAATCTTGCAAGTATGAACAACAAAGGAAGAAATTACAGCAAATCTGCAGAGTTCAACGGGTATACCATTTCTTTAGCCGATGTTCAGCCTTATCCCGGAGCCACGGAAGGTGCTAAAGCTTTAAACGGAAAATATAAAATAGGAATTACCATCAAAAAAGGAGGTGAAAATCTTACCACGAAATAGGTTTCTTCCCTTTTGAAACCAGGTATTCATTAATTTTTGAAAAAGGTTTGCTCCCGAAAAATCCTCTGTGAACAGAAAACGGAGACGGATGCGCAGACTTTAAAATAAAATGTTTAGCCGGATCGATAAGTTCGGCTTTTTTTTGTGCAAAAGCGCCCCACAATACAAAAACAACATTCTCTTTTTTATCTGAAATTTCCTTAATAATAAAATCCGTGAATTTTTCCCAGCCCAAATCTTTGTGGGAATTTGGAGTATGTGCACGAACCGTTAACGTTGCATTTAACAATAACACGCCTTGCTTTCCCCAATCGTCCAGCTCTTTGGAAGTCCTTACAATTCCTAAATCATCTTTTAATTCAATGAAAATATTTTTAAGAGAAGGCGGTGCAGCAACCTGCTCGGAAACCGAAAAGCACAATCCATTCGCTTGATAATCATTATGATAAGGATCCTGCCCGATGATTACTACTTCTATATCGTCAAAAGGCGTAATTTCCAACGCCCTGAAAATCTGATTTTTCGGCGGGAAAACTTTTGTAGTCGCGTACTCTTGCTTTACTTTTTCCCAAAGATTGGTAAAGTATTCTGTTTTTTTTATTGGGGCTAGTATTTCTGTCCAGGTCATAGGTTTAATTTGAAAATTTGAGAATGAATTAATTTAAAAATTCAATTTATCCGTTTGTCATTCTGAATGAAACAAAGTGGAATGAAGAATCTCTTTAATACAACAAATTTAGTGAATAAAATAAAAAGTTAGATTCTTCCTTCGTCAGAATGACAAAATAGAGTGCTTATCTCTTCAAGCTAAAAACCAAATTCTCAGGAAACCCCTCATCTTCTCTCCCCTCTTGCAATATAAAATCATATTTTAAAAGAAGACCTTTCGAGTTTTCATTTGCCTGATGAGTCATCGCGAGAATTTCCTGCAAATGTAAATCATTAAGAGCAAAATCTAAAACAACTTTCAACGCTTCCGACATGATTCCTTTTCTGTGATAATCGGGTAATAATTCATAACCGACCTCCGCAACTTTCCGGTCTTCAGAAAAATTCCAAAGGCAAATGGTTCCAATTAAATTGGGTTGATCTTTTAAAGAAATTCCCCAATAAAACGTCTGGTTATTTTTAGTTCTTTCTTTTATGGTTAAAATAAATTGTAATGCATCATAATTGTTTTTCGGAGATTTTCTCTGCACAAACTCGTTGATCACCTCATTACTTCGGATTTTCAAAATATCGTCGACGTGGCTTTCGTTGATCTCTTTTAATTGTAATCTTTCGGTTTCTAGTTTCATGTCTCAAATTTAATGATTAAACTATACCATGGGTTAAAATATTTTATTTTTCATTTTTCTGACCTGTATCAACTACCATTCAGTTTGTCATCCCGTAGGGATCTAGGCACAAATCTTCCATCCTTTTTTCTAATACTATGCTTAGATCTCTACGGGATGACAAACTGAATGGTACAATTTAACTTTAAATAATTAACTTTTCAAAATCTTTCGTTTTTTTATGGTTAAATAAAATTCAAACAAACTCATTTCCAAAATAAAATGCACATTTTTCACTAAATTTGCACTGTGTATATAAATAAAGAAGATTTAAACGAATTAGAGTTTCCGCAATTGCTCGCGGAAATTTCTCCTTTTGCGTATTCTCCGAAAACAAGAGAAAAAATTCTTCAACTTCGTCCGATGGAAATTGACGAGGCCGAACTTTCTTTGAAAAAAACTTCCGAATATCTTTCGAGTTTTGAAAGTTCAAATGCGATTCCGTTTGATGAATATGAAGATATTGAAAGTGAGTTGAAACTAATGCTGATCGAAAATTACCGTCTTGAAAACAGCGCTTTCATCAAAATCAAAACCATCACGGAACAAATAGGGAAACTTCAGAAATTTTTCCCAACCATGCCCGAAACTTTCCCAACTTTAATGGAGGAAGCATCGGTTCTGGAATTCAGAAAAGAGATTATTGATAAAGTAGATAAGGTTTTTAACCGTTTTGGTGAAGTAAAAAGTGAAGCTTCACCGATTTTAAAAACATTACGAACTGAAATCCAACACGCCAAAAAGGCGATTCAGGAAAATTTCAACCGTGCATTAACAACTTACGGCCAAAGTGACTTTTTGGATGATATCCGCGAAACGATTATTGATGATCAAAGGGTTTTAGCGGTAAAATCAGGATTCAAGAAAAGAGTTGCGGGAAGAGTTTTAGGAATTTCCAAGACAGGTTCTATTACCTACATTCAGCCGGACAGTGTGGTAAAACATTACTTCAAGCTTCGGGAAAATGAAGAGGAAGAGAAAAAAGAGATTGACAAAATTCTGAGAAAATTAACGGCAGAATTGGCAGAATTCCAGCCTCAGCTCTGGAGATATCAGGTGTATATTTTTGACTTAGATTTAACGAGAGCCAAAGCCAAATTTGCAGAATTAATCAATGGTGTTTTACCGAAAATCAACCGCCATAAAACCTTAAGGTTAAAAGATGCATTTCACCCTTTATTGTTTTTAAGAAATAAAGCGGAAAA
>CBFGVN010000040.1:0-15665 GCA_965651845.1 uncultured Chryseobacterium sp.
GATTGTTATCATGGGAAAGAGAGCAGAGCAGATCAACGCTGAAATTCGTACAGAATTGCATAATAAGCTTGATGAGTTCGCAGTTCACAATTCTACATTAGAAGAAGTTTTCGAAAACAGAGAGCAGATCGAGATCTCTAAACATTACGAAAAACTTCCAAAACCAACTTCTATTGCTATCGAAGAATGGTTAAACGAAGACATTTACTTCAGAAAAACTGAAGAAAGAAAATAAAAACCGATGTGTTTTTTATATATAAAGGTCATAAAGGAAATGAGTTCTTTTATGACCTTTGTTGTTTCCATGTGTTTATGAGAAAAAATAAGTAATTTAGTATTTTAAAAAATTAAAACTAAATGAGTCTTTCCGGGAAAAAAATTCTCATCGCGATTTCTGGAGGAATTGCTGCTTACAAAATTCATTTTCTTATCAGAGATTTTGTAAAAAAGGGGGCGGAAGTTCAGGTGATTATGACTCCTGATGCAGAACATTTCGTGACCAAACTGAGTATTTCAACATTATCGAAAAACCCTGTTTACACAGATTTTTATGGAGACAACGGAAGCTGGAACAGCCATGTGGAGATGGCTCTGTGGGCAGATGTGATGCTTGTGGCACCTTGTACGGCAAATACGTTGGCTAAAATGGTTCATGGGATTTGTGATAATTTAGTTATTGCAACCTATATGTCTGCAAAATGCCCCGTATTCATTGCGCCTGCGATGGATTTGGATATGTACGCACATCCTTCCACAATGAAAAACCTGAAATTGGCAGAGAGCTATGGACACATCATCATTCCTGCGGAAAATGGAGAACTGGCCAGCGGGCTGGTCGGGCAGGGAAGATTGGCAGAACCGGAAACAATTGCAAAAGCGGCAGAAGATTTTTTTGATGTAAACCATACAAAAACGTTGGAAGGAAAAACAGTTTTAATTACAGCCGGACCTACTTATGAAGCAATTGATCCCGTACGTTTTATCGGAAATCATTCTTCCGGAAAAATGGGCTTTTCTTTGGCTGAAGAAGCATCGAAAAGAGGTGCGAAAGTTATTTTAATTTCAGGACCAAGCTCTCAGACCATAAACGATAGAAATGTTGATCTGCATAAAGTAACTTCTGCAAAGGAAATGCTGGCAAAAGTTTTTGAGTTTTATGATAAAATCGACATCGGAATTGCCAGTGCTGCCGTCGCAGATTACGCTCCCAAGGATGTTGCGAAAGAAAAAATCAAAAAAGACGATGAAAATCTTACGATTGAATTGGTGAAAAACCCAGATATCCTTAGAACAATGGGAGAGAAGAAAACGCATCAGTTTTTGGTAGGTTTTGCTTTAGAAACCCAGAATGAAGAAGAGAATGCAAAAGGAAAATTGGCCAAGAAAAATCTGGACATGATTGTTTTAAATTCTCTTCGCGATGAAGGTGCCGGATTTAAAAATGATACCAATAAAATAAAAATATTCACTCCCACGGAAAAGAAAGAATTTGATCTGAAATCTAAGGATGATGTAGCCAAAGATATTTTGGATTTCGTTGAGGCTCAACTTTTAAAATAATTTTAATAAATTTCCGTTCTCAATTTTTAATAGATAATGAAAAAAATTTTAAGCATATTTTTACTTCTGTTTTTATTTAATCTTAATTTTTCTCAGGAATTATTAGCCACTGTTCAGGTAAATTCCCAACAGATTGGAGGAACCAATCAATCGGCTTATAAGGCTTTGGAGAAAAGTCTCAGAGATTTTATCAACAATACGAGCTGGACAGGAAAAAAACTGCAGAATTTTGAAAAAATTAAATCCAATTTTGCTATTGTGATCACAGAAAGAGAAGGAAACCGTTTCAGAGGAAATATTGTCGTTCAGGCAGTTCGCCCCGTATTCAACACAACGTATGAATCTCCGCTGATCAACCTTCAGGATCAAAGATTTTCTTTTGATTATGTGGAAAATGAGAATCTTATTTTCAATGAAAGACAATTTTCCGGAAAAAATTTAATTGATGTGATTAGCTTTTATGTGTATGTAATTTTAGGTTACGATGCAGACAGCTTTCAGTCATTGGGAGGAACCCAATGGTTTCAAAAAGCACAGCAGATTGCACAAAACGGGGAATCTCAGAATACATATGACGGGTGGAAACAAATCAATGAGCCTCGAAGCCGTTCGATTTTAATCAAAGAAATAATGAGCCCAAACTGGAGCCAGGTACGCGCAACGATGTACAGTTATCATAGAGCCGGTCTGGATAATTTATTTAATCAGGATCAGACTGCAGCAAAAAAAGTGATTTTTGATGCCTTAATGCAGTTGAAAATGTATGAAAATACTTTCCAGCAATCTTATTACTTCAATCTTTTCCTGGATAATAAGTCTGATGAAATTTTCAATATCTTCAATTCAGGAAATAACGGAGGAATTGTTCTTGCCGATCTCAAAAACGAAATGACCATTCTCGCTCCAAAATATACAGAATCAAAATGGAGCAAGTGGAAACAGTAATCTTAACTTGAATTCTGAAATCTAAAGTTCTATATTTGCAATAGCTAAAGTAATCTGCTATTATCAATGCTTTCGAGAATTTATATTAAAAATTTTGCCCTCATTGATACCCTCGAGGTATCATTGCACAATGGTTTACAGGTGATCACTGGTGAAACCGGTGCCGGGAAATCTATTATTTTAGGTGCTTTGCGGCTTATTCTGGGGGAGAGGGCGGATGTAAAATCGATCTCGAACGAAGAAGAAAAAAGAAATGGACAAACAGAATTAGTTTTAAATAATCAAATCAAAAAATTCTTCATCGAAAACGATCTGGATTACGAGCTTCAGACAATTATCCGAAGAGAAATCCTGCCTTCCGGAAAATCCAGGGCATTCATCAATGATGTTCCGGTGACGTTGGATATTTTGAAAGAATTATCTTCTCAACTGATTGATATTCATTCTCAATTTGAAACATCAAATCTTTTTACTTCGGAATATCAGTTTAAAATTATCGACGGACTTTCCGGAAATAAGCAGATTGTCGAAGAATACCAAAAAGAATTTTCAGATTTTCAAAGCTTAAAGATTCAGCTTAAAAAATTTCAGACTCAGCTTTCCGAAACCAATAAAGAAAGCGATTACAAAGAATTTTTGTTAAATGAACTGGAAGAGCTGAAATTGGATGATGTAGATTATGAAGACCTGCAGAACCAGCTTTCCATCCAGGAAAATGCAGAAATGATTTCTGAAAATCTGGCTCAGGTCTTATCGAGATTCCATCAGGAAGAAGTCGGAATTTTGTCTTTTTTTAACGAAGCTAAAAACAAGCTTTCAAAAATTGCAGAGGTCTCAAACGGATTTGCAGAGCTTGATGGCAGGCTGGAAACTTCTTTTGTTGAATTAAAAGATATTATTTCCGAGCTTGAAAATGAAGCGGAAAAAATTGAAATTAATCCTGAAAATTTAGCCATACTTTCCGAACTTAATAATAAAATCAACACATTATTTCTAAAGCACAATGTTGCTGATATTACGGAATTAAAAGAAATCAGGAATCAGCTGGCCAGCGAACAGAAAGGTGCCTCCGAACTGGAAGCCCTGATTGCAGGCATTGAAGAAAATATTTCTAAGAAAGAAAAAACACTTCAGACTTTAGCCGAAAAACTTTCGAAAAACAGAAAGAAAAATATTCCTGTTTTCATTAAAAAAGCAGAAGAACTGCTTAAAAAGCTTGGGCTGGAAAAAGCAAAAGTTGATATAGAATTGCAGGATTCTCCGGATTTCAATCAATTCGGAAAAGAAAATATCCAGCTTTTGTTCCAGGCGAATTCCGGTTTTCCTTTAAGACCGATTCAAACGGCCATTTCAGGCGGTGAAAGATCAAGAGTAATGCTGGCGGTAAAGAAAATAATTGCCGAAAGTGACGAACTTCCTACCCTTATTTTAGACGAAATTGATACCGGAGTTTCAGGAAAAGTAGCCGAAGAAATCGGAAATCTGATGCGTGAAATGTCTGCTGATATGCAGCTGATCGTTATCTCTCATCTTGCGCAGGTTGCCGCAAAAGGAAATAATAATTATAAAGTCGTAAAGCAAGACGTTTCCGGAAAAACCCAATCGACCATTGTTTCTTTAAGCGACGAAGAAAAGCTGAACGAAATTGCCCAGCTGCTTTCGGGAAGTAAGATTACAGAAGCGGCACTGGCGCAGGCAAAAGAACTGATAGGATAAATTTAAATCAATTTAAAACATATAAATATAAAGCCTTCTGATAATTTGGAGGTCTTTTTATATATAGAATTAGAAAATATCCACGCAGTTTATCTTGGTTTTAAACAGGGATATTTTCAATATAAAAAGTATTCCCCGATTCACTAAGCTCTAAAAACTCTCCCACTCTAAAACACAAAATCTTGTAACATATTTTGCATTATATTTACTAATGTAAAAAAAATAACTATGTTTTTAAAATTCCTGAGATTAGAGTTCAAAAGTTTTTTTCGTGGTTCTTCTTTGGGGATCAATCTGGTGATGAAGATTCTTCGTTTTATCGGGATTTTTTATTTCATGGCGTGTTTGGCGGGAGGTGCATTTCTTGTATTTTTCTTCATTCAGGAAAAAATGCATCAGAATCCTGTGAAAATTGTCTCCAAATTCTTGATTGCAGCGTGGGCGGTTGATTTGATTATCAAATATTTGTGGCAGGAAATGCCGACGCAAAATATCAAACCTTTTCTCACCCTCAATATTCCTAAGAAAACATTGGTCAATTATATGCTGGGTAAGACATTTTTGTCGGCTTTCAGTTGGCTCAATTCTTTATTCTTCATTACCTTTTGTGGAATTGCCCTTTTTTATGGGTATAGTTTTACCGGGGTGTTGGGATGGTTTGTTGGGGTTTCGCTGCTATTTTATCTCAATAATTTTATCAATATCCTTTTTAATGATAAAGAGACGGTTGCCATTATTGTTGGCTGCATTATTGCGGCGGTTGCTGGCTTAACGTATTATAATATAGTTCCCGTACTCGATTATTCCGAAAGATTTTTCTTTAATTTTTATGAAAGACCATATTTTGCGGTAATTTCAATTATGCTGTTTTTGGGATTATGGAAGATCTGTTTTAATTATATTCATAAAGTTTTTTATCTGGATCAGGGACTTGAAGCAAAAAAGACAGTCGGAAAAACGGAAAACATCGCCTTTTTAAATAAATACGGAGCCATCGGAACTTTCATTAATAATGACATCAAAATGCTGAAACGCAATAAAGTGACAAAAGGTATTCTACTCGGAAGTTTTATGTTTCTTTTTTACGGATTGCTGATGTTTACTTCATCAGTTTACAAAACACCTGCCATGATGATGTTTATGGGATTGTTTGTAACAGGCGGTTTCCAGTTCATGTTCGGACAGAGGGTTCCTGCTTTCGACAGCTCTTATTATCCTTTGATGATGACGCTTAATGTTCCTTATAAAGAATATTTAAAAGCAAAATGGTGGCTGATGAATATCGTGACGGCAGCTTCTATCGTTGTGGCATTGTGTTATGCCTATTTTGGCTGGAATGTCTATGTTACTTTCTTTGCGGCTGGATTGTATAATATCGGAGTAAATTCTCAATTTACCCTATGGTCGGGTGCTTTTAACAAGACACAGATTGATCTTAATGCCAAAGAAAAAAGATTCGGACAAAAAAATAGTTTCAACATGAAAGCATTATTGCTGTTGATCCCTAAAATGTTTTTACCGATGGTGGTTTTTGCAGTAATGCAGCATTTCTTCGGAATTGAAGCCGGAGTCATAAGTGTAGCAGTAATGGGGCTCATTGGTTTTTTATTAAGAGAAAAGATTTTCGATATTATCGTAAAGCATTACAAGGTAGAAAAATACAGCACATTAGAAGCATTCAAAAACAAAGATTAATATGATCACGATTAATAATTTATCAAAAACATACGGAAAAGCAACCGTTTTAAATATTGAACATCTAGAAATTCCCAATGGAGAAACCTTCGGTCTGGTGGGAAATAACGGAGCCGGAAAAACAACACTCTTCAGCCTGATGCTGGATCTTATTCAGGCGACAACGGGCTTTGTAAGTATCGACGGCATCAAAGTAAGTGAATCGGAAGCATGGAAAAATAAAGTTTCCGCTTTTGTGGATGATTCATTCCTGATCGGATATCTTACGCCGGAAGAATATTTTTATTTCATCGGAGAGCTGAGAGGGCAGAATAAGGCTTCCGTGGACGAATTTTTAAAGCAGTTTTATGACCTCTTTAACGGAGAAATTTTAAATTCAGGGAAATATGTCCGCGATTTATCCAAAGGAAATCAGAAAAAAGTAGGAATTGTAGGGGCGATCATTGGGAATCCGGAAATTATTATTCTGGATGAACCTTTTGCGACTCTGGATCCTTCTACACAGATTAAACTGAAAAATTTAATTAAAGAATTATCAAAACAGGATGGGGTAACTTTCCTTATTTCGAGCCACGATCTATCGCATACCACAGAAGTTTGTAACAGAATTGTGGTGGTGAATAAAGGGCTGCTGGTAAAAGATATTCAGACCAATCCTGAAACATTAAAAGATCTGGAGCAATATTTTGCAGATCAGATCTCTAAACCGGAGGAGGTTGTTGAAGCTCCAGATTTAAAATAAGTTTAAAAAAGTATATAAATTATCATAAACTAAACCTTCAAGGTTTTCAAAACCTTGAAGGTTTGAATAAGTTTAAAATTAAAAACTAATAATGATGGGTATAGAATCACAAAACGTCACCGATTATCCAAACAGTAACACTATTTTCATGGTTTGGAGGCTGGTCGACGATCCTAAGCTGAAAGATGTTTTTCAACAGTTATGTGCTTTGGTTTTGAACCTTAATAATTCCGTTTTCAACAGGTTTCCTGACAGCAGAGCGAGCTGTGTAATGGGAATTGGTCATAATGCATGGAAAATATTGGAGCTTCCGACACCGCTTCCAAAAGAATTGGCGAATTTTGAGGAGATTAAAGGTGAAAAACATACCGCCGTTTCTACACCCGGAGATCTGCATTTTCATTTGAGAGCAGATGATAAAAGCATCATTTTTGATATGGCGATTGAAATTTCAAAACTGCTGACGCCCGTTGGAGAAAGTATTCTGGAAATTCACGGGTTTAAATATTGGGATGATCGATCGATTCTTGGCTTTGTAGACGGAACGGAAAATCCGCACAATGAAGACAGGGATTTTTTCGCTAAAATTGGAGACGAAGACTTGCAATATAAAGGGGGAAGCTATCTTTTCGTTCAAAAATATCTTCACAATATCAATGCTTGGAGAAGCCTGTCGGTGGAAGAGCAGGAAAAGGTGATCGGAAGATCTAAAGAAAATGATATTGAAATGTCTGATGATGTAAAGCCGTCTAATTCTCACATTGCATTAGCCAACATTGAAGGTGAAAACGGAGAAGAGCTGAAAATTGTAAGAGATAATATGCCTTTTGGGAATCCTTCTATGGGAGAATTTGGGACGTATTTTATTTCTTATGCAAGTACTTTCAGCACGACCAGAAAGATGTTGACGAATATGTTCATCGGTGATCCCCCGGGAAATCATGACAGGATTTTGGATTTCAGTACAGCCGTTACAGGAACGCTTTTCTTTGTTCCGACAAGGAATATGCTGGATGACTTTTCTGGCTAAATAAAATAAAAAACCTCAGAATTTCTGAGGTTTTCTAACATTTAATCTATAATTTAAAAAATCATTTTATTTTAAGCTTCCGACCATATCTTCCGGTTTTACCCATTCATCGAACTGTTCGGCAGTTAAAAAACCGAGATTTACGGCTTCTTCTTTTAAGGTTGTTCCGTTTTTGTGGGCTGTTTTTGCAATTTTTGCAGCATTTTCATAGCCGATATGAGTGTTCAAAGCAGTTACCAGCATCAGAGATTTATCTACCAGTTCTTTGATTCTCTCATGATTTGGTTCGATTCCTACGGCGCAATGATCATTAAATGAAATACATGCATCAGCAATTAACTGAGCCGATTGCAGGAAATTGTAAGCCATCACCGGTTTGAAAACATTCAGTTCATAATTTCCCTGAGTTCCGGCAAATGAAATCGTTGTATCATTTCCTAAAACCTGGGCGCAAACCATCGTCATCGCTTCATTTTGAGTAGGATTTACTTTTCCGGGCATGATGGAAGATCCTGGCTCATTTTCAGGAATATGAATTTCCCCGATTCCGGAACGTGGACCGGAAGCCAGTAATCTGATATCCTGAGCGATTTTATATAATGAAACAGCCAATTGTTTTAAAGCTCCGTGTGATTCTACAATGGCATCATGAGCAGCCAATGCTTCAAATTTATTTTCAGCTGTTACAAAAGGCAGGTTGGTAAACTTTGCAATATATTCCGCAACTTTTACGTCATAACCTTGAGGAGTATTTAAGCCTGTTCCCACTGCGGTTCCTCCCAAAGCCAGTTCTGAAAGGTGGGGTAACGTATTTTTTAATGCTTTAATTCCGAAATTTAACTGAGCCACATATCCTGAAAACTCTTGTCCTAAGGTCAATGGTGTAGCATCCATCAAATGTGTTCTTCCAATTTTTACAATGTCTTTAAAAGCTTCTGATTTTTGTGCTAAAGTGTCTCTCAGTTTTTCAACCGCAGGAATTGTCGTTTCAACAACCTTTTTGTAAGCTGCGATGTGCATTGCCGTTGGATATGTATCGTTGGAAGACTGGGATTTATTCACATCATCATTTGGATGAATTTCAGATTTGTCACCTAAAGTTCCACCGTTGTTCACATGTGCCCGGTTGGAAATTACTTCATTTACATTCATGTTGGATTGTGTTCCCGAGCCGGTCTGCCAGATCACTAATGGGAATTGGTCGTTTAATTTTCCCTCCAAAATTTCGTCACAAACTTTAGCGATCATATCTCTTTTTTCAACGGGAAGAACTCCCAAATCAGTATTGGTAAATGCGGCCGCTTTTTTTAAATAAGCAAAAGCTTCGATGATTTCGTGCGGCATAGAACCTTCAGGACCAATTTTGAAATTGTTTCTTGAACGTTCTGTCTGTGCGCCCCAAAACTTATCCGCAGGAACCTGCACTTCACCCATGGTGTCTTTTTCTATTCTGTAATTCATATTATTTATTTGATTTTTCTTTTGTTAGTATAGTATCATCCATGTCCGGCATATTCATTATTACATCATAACTTAGAAAGCAATTTGGTCCCACTGATTTCAGATTTAATTTCATATTGCTTTCGGATACATTGGAAATTGTAAGAATTCCTTTAGAGAACATGCATTTTTCATATCTTGGAGATGAGAATTTTGCCTCTTTAATATTGATGGCAAATTCATTTTTCTCATTTGTAATAATTTCAGATTTTTCAATTGTAAATCTTTCATTTAAGAAATTAGTAAATGAAAAAATGAACGAATTTGATTTATTCTGAGAAATTTCAAACTTAATTGGATGTTCTTCAATTGTCCCTGTCCATATTCCTGAAAGTTTGGAAATGCTATCTGATGTTTTCTGAGCAAAGCAGTTATTGAAAATAGTAAAGCACAAAAAGATGATTAAAATATTTTTCATTGAATTTGAATATTTTCTAAACCAAATAAGTTTCTATAAAATTAATCATTACTAAAAACCCTCGCAATTTATAATCATTATAAATATCAATCTAAGTCACTGATTTTACTCATGTTTTTTTAGTAAGCCGTATTTTTGCACCCAAAGAAAAGTAGAATGGAATTTAGATATCAGGATCCGTATCCGATTCAGAAAGATGATACGGTGTATAAGAAACTTACGTCAGATTACGTAAAAGTTGAAAAACTAGGTGACAGAGAAATTTTAACTGTAGATCCGAAAGGCCTTGAACTTCTGGCAGAGGAAGCAATGGCAGACGTTTCTTTTATGCTTCGTTCTTCACATTTGGAGAGTTTAAGAAGAATCATCGATGATCCTGAAGCTACAGATAACGACAGATTTGTTGCGTATAATTTATTACAAAATGCTGCGGTGGCTGCAGAAGGTGCTTTACCGTCTTGTCAGGATACCGGAACGGCAATTGTAATGGGGAAAAAAGGAGAAAATGTTTACACAGGTGTTGATGATGGTGAATATCTAAGCAAAGGAATTTACAATACGTATCAAAAAAGAAACTTAAGATATTCTCAGGTGGTTCCTTTAACGATGTTTGATGAAAAAAATTCGGGATCAAATCTTCCGGCACAGATTGATATTTATGCTAAAAAAGGAGATTATTATGAATTTTTATTCTTAACGAAAGGAGGTGGTTCCGCAAATAAAACTTTCTTATACCAAAAAACAAAATCTTTATTGAATGAAAAGTCTCTTGAAGAATTCATCAAAGAGAAAATTTCAGATTTAGGAACTGCTGCCTGTCCGCCATACCATTTGGCTTTGGTGATCGGAGGAACTTCTGCTGAAGCGAATTTGGCTGCTGTGAAAAAAGCATCTGCAAAATATTATGACAATCTTCCTATTGAAGGAAACGAAGCAGGCCAGGCTTTCAGAGATCTGGAATGGGAGGCAAAAGTTCAGAAGATATGTCAGGAAAGTGCAATTGGTGCACAGTTTGGCGGAAAATATTTAACACATGACGTAAGAGTGATCAGACTTCCTCGTCATGCAGCTTCTTGCCCGGTTGGAATGGGAGTTTCTTGTTCTGCAGACCGAAATATTAAAGGAAAAATTACTAAAGAAGGTATTTTCCTTGAACAATTGGAGCAAGACCCCAAAAGATTTTTACCGGATACCCCGCCACATTTGGAGGAAGCAGTTGAGGTTGATTTGAATAAGCCAATGCCTGAAATTTTAGCTGAGCTTTCAAAATATCCTATCAAGACAAGATTAAAATTAAACGGAACTTTGATTGTTGCCAGAGATATCGCTCACGCAAAAATCAAAGAAATCATCGATAGCGGAAAGCCAATGCCGGAATATTTTAAGAATCACCCGATTTATTACGCCGGACCTGCAAAGACTCCGGAAGGAATGGCTTCGGGTAGCTTCGGGCCTACCACTGCAGGAAGAATGGATGTTTATGTTGATGAATTTCAAAGCCACGGCGGAAGCATGATTATGCTGGCAAAAGGGAACAGAAGCAAAGATGTAACCAATGCTTGTGCAAAATATGGTGGTTTCTATTTAGGTTCCATCGGAGGGCCTGCTGCGATTTTAGCAAAAGACAATATTGTATCTGTTGATGTAGTAGATTTCCCGGAATTAGGAATGGAAGCCGTAAGAAAAATTGAGGTGAAAGACTTCCCGGCATTCATCATTACAGACGATAAAGGAAATGATTTCTTTGCCGATCTTGCGCATTAGGAAATTATTTTAAATATTATAAAATAAATACTACTTTGTATTGCATGGTACTTTTTTAAAATGTAACTTGCAATACAAAATAGTATTTATGAAAAACTTTTTACTGTCCTTAGTTATATGGTTCACTACATTTAATCTTTCTTTTGCTCAGCTTAATGTGAAGATTGACAGTGTAATACAAACTCAATTTAAAGATAAAAATGCTCCCGGGGGAGTATTTCTCGTTTCCAAAAAAGGAAAGACACTCTATAAAAAAGCATTCGGAAAGGCTAATCTTGAGCTGAATGTTGATATGACTCCTGAGAATGTTTTTCAGATAGGGTCGATGACCAAACAGTTTACAGCAGTTTCAATTTTGATTCTCGAATCTCAGGGTAAACTGAAAGTAAACGATCCGGTCTCCAAATATATCCCTGATTATCCTGCCGGAAATTCTATTACCATTCATCACCTGCTTACACATACTTCCGGAATAAAAGATTTTACCAAAATGAAATCTATTTCGGAAATTGCTCAAAAAGAGATGTCACCCAAAATGATGGTTGACTTCTTTAAAAATGAACCGGCTGATTTTAAAGCAGGCGAAAAATTTGATTATAATAATTCTGGTTATGTATTGCTAGGATATATAATAGAGCTGGTTTCCGGAGAAAAATATGAAGATTTCATCAGAAAGAATATTTTTGAAAAAGCAGGAATGAACAATTCTTATTTTGCAAGCGATAGAAGGATAATTAAAAACAGAGCATACGGATATCATCAGAAAAATGATCTATACGTTAATAAAACGATTATAAATTACAGTGTACCTTTTGCATCAGGCTCACTTATGTCTACGGCAGAAGATATGGTAAAGTGGCAGGATGCATTAAATAAAAACCTGATTCTTGATTCTGAGCAAATCAGAAAAGCATTTACAAAGTACAAGGTAAATAGTGGCGAAGAATTGTCGTACGGCTATGGATGGCATTTAAAAGATATTGACGGGATAGCGACAAGAGAACATGGTGGAAGTATATTTGGTTTCAAATCTATGAGTGTTTATATTCCTTCGGAGGATATTTATGTTATTGGTTTTAGTAATTGCGACTGCCATTCCCCTACACAAGTGACAAAAGATATTGCGAAACTGGTTTTAAATGATGTACAAAAAGCAAGTTCCGGCAACGGAAATAGTTTAAAATCAAAATAAATAATAAAATAGGGTCTATATGTTTTGTGTAAAAAAATAAAAAGTCCTATTTTTGCCTAAAATCTTTAAGAAATGATAATGATTTTATCAGCATTTTGGCCGTTTTACCAGTTCCTATGGACAATCTTTTTCTTTACAATGTTCCTTGTAGGATTCTGGTGTATTTTTATGTTCTTCGGTTTTGTAATTCCATTGTGGTTAACTGAAGGTTTGAAGGAGTATTTCGGAAAGGTAAAGCCATTTGATCCGGAAGACATCAGAAGAAAAATGATTTATGAGCAGGAAGGAGTGGAAGTAATCTTCAACGAGCCTAAAGGTAACGGACCTTTCTTACACGATAGTCACGGACATCATCATTAATTGATTTTGTCATTGTTTTCTCACCTGAATTCTGAGAAAGCAATATCAAAGCAAAACAACATATATTAAACCACTTATTTTTGTAAGTGGTTTTTTTCATTTACTCATTTCTCAGCTTTTCCGGCGAGACACCGAATTTCTTTTTGAATGCTCTTGTAAAGTTCTGTACATATTCATAGCCGCATTCTATGGCTATTTCTTTGATCATGATTTTTTTATTAATCACCATTTTTTTTGCTTTCAGCATTCTCAGTTCTGCAATATAATCACTTACAGTAATGTTGTACTGAGCTTTGAATTCTTTTCGGATTTTATTTTGATTAATACCAATGCATTTTCCAATCTCTTCAACTTTGATGTTTTTGTAATAATTTTCATCAACAAATTTTTTGATCATCGAGGGAATTTCCGGGCTTTCTTCAACCGTGTTTTTTTCATTAAACTGCTCGAAAATCAAGATTAAAAGCTTAATAATTTTCGCTTCAATGAAAAGCCTCTGCATAACTCCTTTTTTAGAATAACTTACAATTTCCTTTATAATCATATGCATTTCAACCGTCATGTAGGGCGGAGTTTGCTTATGAAGGAAAATATAATTGTTTTTAATCATATTTTCAAGAATATCTGCATTTTCTTTATTGGATTCGGGGTTGATGAGGTGGAAAATATAGTCATAATTGATCTGAATTTGCAGATAATGCAGGATTTCCTGATTTTCCGTCCAGAGTTCGGACATGTTTTTCTGTGGTGAATAATGGAGTATGTACTGATTTTTTTTAAACTTAAACCTTGTCCCACAATCCTGAGCTTCGAGATGAATATTCTGGCTCAGCAAAAAAAGCATATTAAAACTCGATTTCCCTTCAATCATCATCGATCTTGAAAATTTTTCGGGATATAAATCTTCCTGCAAAAAAATTTCAATGTCATCGGATCTGAACAATACTTTTCTATCAGTCTGATTTTTCATTCGAGCATTTTTATGATATAATTTAAGCAAAAGCTGAGTACAGGATAACAAAAAGTTTGATAATGATAACTTGAGGTTAATAATGTCAGCTAATTTTGCACAAAATTAAATATAATTTAGAATAAATAAAAATAATATTAATTATGTTTGGAAAATTACATGTTGCAGTGCGAAAAATGAGTGTGTGTCTAGGAGTTTTGGCCGTCGCGGTGAGTTATACATATGCTCAGCAATGGGAGGATGTAGGAGGTGTGGCAATCATTTCTGCGGGGGGAAGCAGCTATAATAATCTGATAATCAATAACGGAAAATATTATGTTTCTTATTATGACACTTCTGTTGCAAAGGGTTCTGTGCAGATGTTTGACGGGGCTTCATGGTCGTATGTAGGAGGAAATGCGGGAATTACAAATGGGACGGCAACTTTTAATTCTTTAAGTTTGGATGGCTTAGGTAATTTATACTATACCAATCAGGGAACGGGGTTGGAAGTTCGTCAGTTCAACGGAAGTTCATGGACACAATTACCAAGTCCGACAACAAATACAATTAATTATCAGGCTTCTGCGGTTTCTGCTTCCAATGTTTTATTTACCTATTCCACTCACAATTCAGGAACGGTTCAAAGGTATGTAAACGGAGTTTGGGAACAGGTCGGAAATATGGGTTTTTCAAACGGAGCTTCTTTTGCGGAAATGGTAATAGGAACAAATAATAAAGTATACACTTGTAATATTGCAAGCGGAGTAAAAGTTTATGAAAACACCACAACAGCAAGTACTTCGGATAACTGGACTTTAGCGGGAGGAAGCATTGTAGATGCATCTTCTTCAGGTGAGCAATATACTTCAGATATTGCCATCGATGCGAATAATAATTTATATGTCGTTTATGTTTCCAATGCTGCAAACGGACAAAAATTAAATGTGAAAAAATTAGACGGGACGAGCTGGGTGCAACTGGGGAATGCTAACTTTTCAGATGGAAGGGTACAGCATGCTGCCATTGCGGTAACTTCAACAGGAACGCCTTATGTAATTGCAAGCCGTTGGGAAAATGACGATCATTTAAGAAATACAGCTTATAGATTAGATACAACAACCCAAGCCTGGATCACTTTTGGAGGAAATTTTATTTCAGACGGACAGGCAACTTTCAATGATTTGGCGATTGATAAAGCCAATAATTACCTTGTAGCAGCTTACTCCCAAAATGGAACCAAAGTGAAGAGAATTTCTCTTACTCCGGCTTGTAATAACACAGATCCGGGAACGAATACAGGAGATCTGGGCTGTGTAACATTCAGTTACAGAGGCCAGTCTGTGACTTATACAACGGTGAGAGGTGCAGATGGAAAAGTTTGGCTTCAACAGAATTTAGGCAGCACAAAGGTCGCTTCTTCTTTAGATGATGCAGATTCTTTCGGTGATCTTTTCCAATGGGGAAGATGGGATGATGGCCATCAGTTGAGAAATTCTGCAACTACAAATACTCCTTCTACGAATTCTCCGGATGGATTATCGGGAATAAGTTCGTTTATCATTGGCTCAGGTTCCGGCTCTTGGTGGGCGACAAATGCAACAAGTGATGCATGGAATGCAGATTCAGTGTCAGCGATTTCTCAGGCAATCGGTGCAGATCCGTGCAAAGCAATCGGTCAGGGTTGGAAAATGCCGTCTCAGGCAGATTGGACAGGTTTAGTGAGTGCAGAAGGGATTGCAAACCCCGCAACAGCCTATTCAAGTTATCTAAAATTACCAGCCGGAGGTAACA
>CBFGVN010000041.1:0-15599 GCA_965651845.1 uncultured Chryseobacterium sp.
CTCCCAATGGAGCTGTACATGGAATTGGTTATAAATCAACTTTGGAATCAAATGTTTATATTGATTCTCTAACGGGAGCTTATATTTTCACTAAATAAATCAGTTTACAATTACGAATAACTCTTTTTTGCTTTAAACTAATCCTTAGTTTACACAGAAATTTTAAATTATGAAAAAAATACTGTTCTTTTTACTTATATCGACAGCTTTGTCTGCACAGAAAACAGAAACCATTAATCTTTCAAAATCTATTAAAGACAGCAAAAACTCTGTCAAAACATTTACAGTAATAGATCAAAGACCTAATCAGGAAATCGGAATGGTGATGTACCATAAAGATTCAGTACGTATTATTTTTGAAAATAATGCTTCCAAAGACCTTCAGGACTGGTTTTATAAAAATAATACGGTTAGAGGTCAGAATGATATGGTTCTTTTACTTGAAAGTTTAAATATCTCAGAAGATAAAAAAGAAAAATATTCTATTGGAAAACTTGAGTTAAGAGCAAGCACTTTCATTAAAAAAGAAGATGGGTATCATTTTGTTTACAGGATAGATACAACCGCGACAGTTTCATCCCGTACTACACCGTATTTAGCACAAACTTTGGCAAAAAAAGCGACACTTATTTTTACAGATTTGTTTAAAAGTTCTTATAAATTAGAGCCTTGGGAATATAGTGTTTTAGAAAATCAACTTCCAAATTATACTTCTTTATTAAAAGATAAACTTGATATTTTAAAGACAGAAACTTTAAAAGATGGTGTGTACAAAGATTACTACAGTTTTTTCACCCACAATCCAGAATCGGGTTTTACTATTGAAACCAATACAAAAGGAGTCGTAACAAAAGCCGTTAACGGAGAGAAAAAAGAGCCTATAAGAAATTTTTACGCATTTGTTCATAATGGAATTCCGTTTAAGGTAATTCCTGTAGGTTATGTTGAAATTTTCAGAGATGATCAGGGGCTTTTTATTGAGGTTAAAAAAGAAGAGCTTTTCCCTGAATCTAATTCTTCTTTTATTATGATTGGTGGTGGCGTTGCAGGTTTGATAGGAAGTGTTGTTGCTAATGTGGCCATTGCAGCTGTTGACGTAGGAGCGGCCAAAAAGAGAAGAGCTATGGCAGGAACCGAAGTTTCACTAGATCCTTTCACAGGACATTATATCTTACCAGAAAATTTTAGTAAGTCTAAATAGAACAATAAAAAAGAGAGACAAACCGTCTCTCTTTTTACTTTTATTTTTTATCTGTAGAATAGGAGTAAGGAAAATCTTTTTCATTTGTTCCTCTGTTCTTATTCGGCTTATTTTCCATGTTAAACTGCAGAGTTCCCCCTTTCATTAGTTCCGAATGGCTCAGCCAGTTTTTAGAATAGGTCTGTCCGTTTATATTCAAGGATTTTACATAACGGTTTTCATCGCTGTTATTTTCTGCTTTAATCTCTATAGTTTTCCCGCTTTCCAGATGAATAATTGCTTTTTTAAATAAAGGAGCTCCCAAAACATATTGATCCGTTGCCGGAGTTACAGGATAAAAACCAAGCGCCGAGAAAATATACCAGGCTGAAGTTTGGCCGTTATCTTCATCACCGCAATATCCGTCTGGAGTTGGCTGATACAGGCGATTCATCGTTTCACGAACCCAATATTGCGTTTTCCAAGGCTCTCCGGAATAATTGTATAAATAAATGATATGCTGAGCAGGCTGATTTCCGTGTGCATATTGCCCCATATTGGCATTCACCATTTCCTGAATTTCATGGATGGTTGAACCATAATAAGAATCATCATAAATTGGAGGAAGTTCAAAAACTTTATCTAAATTTTTCGAAAATTCTTTTCTTCCGCCCATCAGTTTTGCCAATCCTTCAATATCCTGGAAAACCGACCAGGTATAATGCCACGAATTTCCTTCCGTAAACGCATCACCCCATTTAAAAGGATTAAAAGGAGCCTGAAAGCTTCCGTCCTGATTTCTTCCACGAGCCAGTTTTGTTTCAGGATCAATTACTTTTTGGAAATTCTGAGAACGTCTGTAATATTCGCTCCATTCGGATTCCGGTTTTCCTAAGGCTTTTCCTAATTGGGCAATGGCAAAATCATCATAAGCGTATTCCAAAGTTCTCGCCGCATTTTCATTGATTTTTACATCGTAAGGAACGTAGCCTAATTTTTTATAATATTCAATTCCCAGTCTTCCCGTAGCTTGTGGACCTTCATTATTGGCGCCGTGAAGTAAAGCCTGATACAAAGTTTCAATATCATAACCTCGAAGACCTTTCATGTAAGCATCGGCAACCACGGAAGCGGAATTATTTCCGATCATAATATCAGAATAGGAAGGACTCGACCATTCCGGAAGCCAGCCGCCTTCTTTATAATCGTTAATTAATCCTTTTTGCATTTCAACGTTGATGCTTGGATACACTAAATTCAAGAAAGGATAAAGCGCCCTGAAAGTATCCCAAAAGCCAGTTCCCGCAAAACGATATCCAGCCTCAGTTTTTCCGGAATACGGACTGTAATGAACAACTTCTCCGGCTTTATTGATTTCGTACATTTTGTGTGGAAAGCAAAGCATTCTGTACAAGCAAGAATAAAAAGTTCTCATTTGATCGATTGTTCCACCTGCGACTTCAACTCTTTTTAATTTTTCATTCCAGGCCAGCTTTGCTTTTTGGTAGGTTTCATCGAATGAATCTTTGTTGAGTTCTCTTTGTAAGTTTAATTCTGCCTGTTCCAGACTGATGAATGAAGAAGCGACTTTTAAATTCACTTTTTCTCCTTTTTTTGTGGCAAAACCAATCACAGCACCGCAATGATCTCCGGTAATTTCCAAGGCATCTTTTACAAAATCTTTATCTTTCCAAGTTGAGTACTTTGTGAAAGGTTTATCTGCGTAGATCACAAAATAATTTTTAAAACCAGTCAATTTTCCTCTTGAATATCTTGTTGAATACCCTACAATTTTATTTTGAGAAGGAATAATGGTAATGCTCGAACCTTTATCAAAAGCATCTACCACAAACCAGGAATTTTCAGAATCAGGGTAGGTTAGACGCAGTTGTGCAGCTCTTTCCGTTGGGGTAACTTCTGCAGTTACATTATGATCAGCCAGGTAAACACTGTAATAATATGGTTTTGAAACTTCCGACTTATGTGAAAACCAGCTTGCCCTTTCGTCTTCATTAAAACGCATTTTCCCCGTCATCGGCATGATGGAAAACATTCCGTAATCATTCATCCATGGTGAAGGCTGATGGGTTTGTTTTATTCCACGGATTTTATCAGCATCATAAGTGTACTGCCATCCGTTTCCGTTTTTTCCGGTTTGAGGTGTCCACAAATTCATTCCGTGGGGAACGGCAACGGCCGGATAGGTATTACCATTAGAAAGGGAAGGTTTTGAAAGAGAACCAATTAACGGATTTACGAATTCTTCCGGATTCTGTACTGTATTTTCAATCCACTGTGACTGAAATTGAGCAAAAGGAATAATGAAAAGGAGTAAAAGAACTTTTTTCATAAGTTTAAAATAATTTTTGGCTTTCTGTAAAGATTTTAAGGTGAAAAGTTAAAGATTTTATTGGAATGATCTTGTTTATTTATCATAATAATTGGAAGATATTCTTAGTTTTGCAAAAAATGGAAACCATGAAAAAAGCGTTGCAATTTGCTCTTACTTTTGTATCTATAATTACATTTTCGCAAAGGAATGAAATTATTGAAATTGGCAAAATAAAGGACAAAAGCGGTATGACAAAATCATTAACGGTTATCGACAGCAGGAGCTCTAAAGAGCTGGGAAGTATTACTGCAAGAGGAGAAACATATCAGTTTTCATTTCCGAAAACGCCTAAAGATGCTATAGAAACAGCATTTGCAGAATATAATAAGAATTTAGGGAAGAATGATATTGTTTTGTTGATCAAAGACTTATCTTTTTTTAATGACGATAAATATCCGGAGACTGCCAAAGCAAAAATAAGTATAGCCACTTTCTTTAAAAGAAATGATAAGTACTTTTTTATCGATAGAACAGAAGGTGTAATTTCTGCAACTAAAATAGAAGGCGTGAATATTGAGAAAACAATCAATAATAAGATTTCAAGACTATTTTCACAATTAATAATAAGCTCTTATAACAGTATTGCTGTTGGTATCCCAATCAATGAAGAATCGATCTCAGATTATGAAATGATCATAAAAAATACCTATCCTCTTTACAAAACAGACAACTTAGTACCGGGGGTTTATTTGAGTTTTAAAGCATTTGCCCAGCAAAGACCAACACCGGCAACCTATCACAGAGATAAAGACGGTGATATCAAAGGGGTAAATGATGGAACTTACAACATTAAGATTGGGAATATTTACTGTATTGTTGAAGACAATAAAATTTTTAAGGCCATCCCAATTGGCTACAGAGAGGTTTTTAAAGATGAAAAAGGCTGGTATATCGATGCAATTCCGGCTGATCTGTTTTCCCAGAATTTAAGTGGAGCGATGGTCGGAGGAATGACCGGCGGAATGGTAGGGGCGCTAATCGGCGCAGCAGCAGATAGTGGAAAAAAGAATGTCGGGTTTACAAGTAAAGTTAAAACACATATTTATCTGGATCCGTTAACTGGCGAATATGTTTTCAAAGAATAAAAAAATCAGAAATTAGTATTGATTTCTTATCTTTGCAAATTACAAGATTCTTAAATGAAAAACATACGAAATTTTTGCATAATCGCTCATATCGACCATGGGAAAAGTACTTTGGCGGATAGACTGTTGGAATATACCAATACTGTTACCCAAAGAGAATTACAGTCTCAGACGTTGGATGATATGGATTTGGAGAAAGAACGCGGGATCACAATCAAGTCTCACGCGATCCAAATGGATTATGAATATAAAGGAGAAAAATATATTTTAAATCTGATTGATACGCCGGGGCACGTGGATTTTTCTTACGAAGTTTCCCGTTCTATTGCTGCCTGTGAAGGAGCGCTTCTTATTGTAGATGCTGCACAAAGTATTCAGGCACAGACAATTAGTAATTTGTATTTGGCGTTGGAAAATGATCTTGAGATCATTCCTATTCTTAATAAAATTGATCTTCCTTCGGCTAATCCTGAAGAAGTAACAGACGAAATCGTTGGACTTTTGGGATGTAAACCAGAAGATGTTCTTAGAGTTTCCGGGAAAACAGGAGAAGGGGTACTTCATCTTCTTGAGCAGATTGTTGAAAGAATTCCTGCACCTGTAGGAGATCCGAATGCACCGCTTCAGGCTTTGATCTTTGACTCTGTTTACAATCCGTTCAGAGGAATTGAAGCGTATTTTAAAGTGGTGAACGGAAGTATTTCTAAAAACGAAAAAATTAAGTTTTTTGCAACAGGAAAGGAATATGCTGCTGATGAGGTTGGAACTTTAAAACTAAAACAAGTCCCAAAAAAGAAGATTGAGTGTGGAGATGTAGGTTATATTATTTCCGGAATTAAAGATGCTAGAGAAGTAAAAGTAGGAGATACAATTACTTCATTTGAAAATCCTGCGGCTGAAGCAATTGACGGATTCGAAGAAGTAAAACCAATGGTTTTTGCTGGTATTTATCCAATTGATTCTGAGGATTTTGAAGAGCTTAGATTTTCGCTTGAAAAATTAAGGCTGAATGATGCTTCTTTGGTTTTTGAACCTGAAAGTTCGGCAGCACTTGGCTTTGGTTTCCGATGCGGATTCTTGGGAATGCTTCACATGGAAATCGTTCAGGAACGTCTTGACAGAGAGTTTAATATGAACGTTATTACAACGGTGCCCAACGTTTCATACCATGGTTATTCTAAAAAAGATCCCGAAACTGCAATTTTGATCAACAACCCATCTGAAATGATTGATCCCAATCTTTTAGACAGAGTTGAAGAACCTTATATAAAAGCTTCTATTATCACGAAATCTGATTTTGTAGGAGCCGTAATGACACTGTGCATTGAGAAAAGAGGTGAAATTGTAAACCAAAGTTATCTAACGGCAGACAGAGTTGAATTAACCTTCAATATGCCTTTGGCGGAAGTTGTTTTCGACTTTTACGACCGATTAAAATCAATCTCAAAAGGATATGCATCATTCGATTATTCACCAATCGGGATGCGTGCTTCTAAATTGGTGAAAATGGATATTTTGATCAATGGTGATATGGTAGATGCTCTTTCTTCATTAATTCACGATTCTAATGCTTATCACATCGGTAAAAAGATGTGTGAAAAACTTCGTGAGCTGATTCCGAGACAGCAGTTTGATATTGCCGTTCAGGCAGCGTTGGGAGCAAAGGTTATTGCAAGAGAAACCATTAAGGCTTTAAGAAAAGACGTTACCGCAAAATGTTACGGAGGAGATATTTCCAGAAAGAGAAAGCTTTTGGAGAAACAGAAAGAAGGTAAAAAGAAAATGAAGCAGATTGGCCGTGTAGAAGTACCACAATCAGCATTCATGGCAGTTTTGAAACTTAATGATTAAAATAAACAACGCTTCAAACGAAGCGTTTTTTATTTTCATGACTAAACGGCAAGTAATTATTAGAAAAATTTTTATAGATTTGACTAAAAACAGATACAAATGAAGTCAGAAGAAATAAAAAACTTATTTAACAAGTTCGAAGAAGTAGCATCAGAACTAGAGGGAATAGAATGTTGGAGTGCAAGGGACTTACAAATATTACTAGGATATAGTAAATGGGAGAATTTTGAGAAAGTTATAACTAAAGCTAAAGAGGCTTGTAAAAATGTTGGAGAACCGATAGAATATCATTTTCCTGACGTCAGGAAAACGATACAAATGCCGAAAGGTGCTAAAAAAGAAATAGATGATATTTTATTGACTAGATATGCGTGCTATTTAATTGCTCAAAATGGAGACAGTAGAAAACAAGAAATTGCTTTTGCTCAAAATTATTTTGCTGTCCAAACAAGAAGAGCAGAATTAGTAGAACAAAGGTTATTAGAATATGAAAGAATTAAGGCTCGTGAGAAATTGAGTCAAACCGAAAAACAGCTTTCTGGAGTATTGTATGAAAGAGGAGTTGATAGTCAAGGTTTTGCTATTATCAGAAGTAAAGGGGATCAAGCTCTTTTTAGGCTTAATACCCAAATGTTAAAGAAAAAAATGGGGATTCCAGAAACTCGGCCAGTTGCAGACTTTTTGCCGACAATTAGCATTAAAGCAAAAGATTTGGCAGCAGAAATGACAGGATTGAATGTTCAGAGCAAGAATCTTATAGGTCAACTAAATATTGAAGAAGAACATATTGATAACAATATTGCTGTTCGAAATATGCTTACAAACAGGGGCATAATTCCTGAAAACTTACCTCCGGCTGAAGATGTGAAAAAATTACAGAGAAAGCTTGATGGAGATGAAAAAAAGGTTTTGAAAGAAACTAAAAAGAAACCGATTAATAGAAAATAAAAGACCGATACAATTATCGGTCTTTTTATTTTCAAAGATTTCTTTGTTTCTCGATTAGATTTCCCTGAATGACCAATGCTCCTAATCCGAGGATCACTTCAGCGATACCTAAAATTCTCACAAGGTTTGGTTCGCAAACAATACATTCCGGTTCCGGGAAAGGCTTTTTCCCCACGATGATGATTAATACTCCGCCAATAATAATGATGACTACAATAAAGACTTTTAATAATGTTTTCATGATGGTATAAATTAATTTTTTGCCTACTTTTTTAGGATTTCGGCGGTACCTTTGTTTATACCAAATTTGAATATAACTATCAAGAAATCAATAAGTAGAATCACTATTTAAAGACAGTGATTCTACGATAAATTATTTTTTGCGGGTGAATTTTATCTCCATTGTTTTATACTCTTTTCCCGTCTTGGAATCTGGACCGTACATTTCCATTTTCTGCGTATTATCATCAATAAACGTGAAAACTTCTCTGAAATCACAGTCTTTTCCTGGCCTTGCAGGATCAGTCATTTTTCCTTTAAATTCAATTGATTTTGAAGATGCATTCCATTCTCCTTCTGCATGCATGATTCCCGTTCCCATATTGTCGATCCATGTACTTACAAATTTCTTTTTGGAATTATCATACCCTACGATACTCATTCCTTCAAAAGGCATTCCCATGAAATTTCCTTTGTGCTCGCTTACCTGATAACGTCCGCCGAAAATCATTCTATTGTTTGCTTCAGAAGTGCTTGTCGTTGGTTTTTTCCCGTTTTCCATCCACATTGTGTTTTCTCCGGTCCATGCCCCGTCGGATTTTGCTAACATTTTGTGCATTTCTCCCGGTGTTGCATAATCCATCCATGCTTTGGTAGCAGTGGCAGAATCTACGGGTTTCCATTCTTCAGATTTGGTTGTTTTTACGTCCATTTTCACTTTATCACAAGCTACAAACAGAAATGCCAGTGAGGCAGCAAATAATAATTTTTTCATAATCGTTTCGTTTTAAGTTGTTTATAAATTTAATAAAAATTATTATTCACAGAAATTTTATTTTAATGTTGAAAATGTTTATTCTAAACCGTAACTTTGTGTATTCATAACGCAAATTAATACAATGGAGTCTCCAAAGAAATTACAGGATATAAAAGTTGCTGTAGACGCAGTCATTTTCGGATATTTTGATAAAAAAGACCTTCAGATTCTTTTGATTAAAAGGAATATCGAACCATTTAAAGGAGGTTGGGCGCTTCCGGGAGGGCTTGTTTTAGATGAAGAAAATCTTGACGATGCGGTAAGAAGGGAACTTCATGAAGAAGCCGGGATAAAGCCCGATTTTTTGGAACAACTCTATACTTTTGGGAATGTGGGCCGCGATCCACGAAACAGGGTTGTTTCAATAGCTTATTTGGGCTTGGTGAATCCTTCCTACCATGAGTTATTTGCAGATTCTGATGCTGAAGATGCACAGTGGTTCAGTGTTAATGATCTTCCAAAGCTTGCTTTTGATCACCAGAATATTATTGATATTGCGTTAAAAAGACTTCGTACCAAAATTCAGTATCAGCCGATCGGCTTTAATCTTCTTAATGAAGAATTTCCTTTTTCAGATCTTGAAAATCTGTATAAAACAATCATCGGACAGGAAATTGACCGCCGGAATTTCCGCAAAAAAATCATGAGTTATGGTCTTCTGAATGAAACCAACAATGTAAAAAAAGAAGGCAGCGGCAGACCCGGAAAATTATTTACTTTCAATCAGGAAAAGTATAAAGAACTTGAACAGGAGGGATTTTATTTTGAGATTAAATAGTTAAACACGGATTTCATTCTGAACGGGACGAGGTGAAGTGAAGAATCTGTATATTCATCGATCTTTTTCTATGCCATATTTCCATTTTAATTAAACAAAACGCCTTCCAAATTATTAAAATGGTGTCGCTTTTGAAAAGATTTGTGTCATTAATGTTTCAAAAAAATGAAAATTTTCCACTGAAAATCAATTAATTAAAATATTTAGCGTAAGATCAACGCAAATAAATTTGGAATATAAAATCATAATCTTTTAAATTTGCGTAAAAATAACACAATCATGAGATATACATTAAAAGATATAATTGAAAAATTTGAAAAAGAAGAAAAATTAGAATTCTTGTTTTTTTGGGGGCACACGGTGAAGGATGAGATTACAAAGGCTTGCTTTAGTCAATGGTTTCCTCTTGAGTTCGAAGAAAATGGAATTATTTATAAAACTGCCGAACATTATATGATGGCTGGAAAAGCGAAATTATTTAATGATTATGAAATTTTAAAAGAAATTTTAAAAGCAGAAACTCCAAATCAGGCTAAAAGTTTGGGAAGAAAAGTCAAAAATTTTGATTCGAAAATTTGGGATGAACATAAATACGAAATTGTAAAACAAGGAAGTCTGTTGAAGTTTTCACAAAATGAAAAATATAAAGAATTTTTACTTTCAACAGATAATAAAATATTGGTAGAGGCCAGTCCGTACGATACAATCTGGGGAATCGGAATGCTGGAAACGGATTCGAGAGCAAAAAATCCTCTTCAATGGAATGGTGAGAATCTGTTGGGATTTGCTTTGATGGAAGTAAGAGATGAATTAAGAGGGTAAAAACACAGAAAGAAACTTATTAACCATGAAAACAAAAACATTATACAGGCCAACCGGAGAAAAAGAAATGATCTTAATCATTGAAAGCGGGTACAAAAAATTTCCTCCAAGACTGGAATGGCAGCCTATTTTCTATCCCGTTTTGAATGAAGACTATGCTTCCGAAATTGCGGAAAAATGGAATACCAGAGATGAAGCCGGAAACTATCTCGGATTTGTCACTCAATTTGAAGTATTGGAAAATGTTGTTAATCAATATCCTTCTCAAAATGTAGGAGCAAAAAATCATAATGAATTGTGGGTTCCATCGGAAGACTTGGACAAATTCAATCAGGCAATTGTAGGAAAAATTGAAGTAATTAAAGTATTTATAGGGAAAGATTTCAAAAAACCGATAAATACTGATGTAGAAAATTTACTATTAAACATTAAAAAACTAACGATGACAAATAAAGGAATGGCAAAAGAAACACTAGAAATCCTTGCCAATAAATATTATATAAACGAAGAAAATGAGAAAATAAACATAGAAAACGAGCTGGAAATCTCTACAAAAGGAACCGTTCTGTTTTGGTCTGATGAACTTGCAAAATTGGCTAACAATAACCTTCCGGAAACTCATTTTGAAACTCAATTTGAAGTCTGGAGATGCAGCTCTTTAAAAGCGATTTTACAATTAGCCGAAGAAGAAAATCAGGAAAAGATTATGTGTCTCAATTTCGCATCTGCAAAAAATCCGGGAGGTGGTTTTATCAATGGAGCGGAAGCTCAAGAAGAAAGTCTGGCGAGAACTTCAGCATTGTACGAAACCCAGCTTCAGGCAGAAAACTTCTACAAAACACATCGAGGAATGAAGTCGTGTTTCTATACAGACAGCATGATTTATAGTCCGAAAGTTCCTGTTTTTAGAAAAAATAAAGGAGAATTATTGAAAAGACCGGTTTTATGCAATTTCATCACTTCTGCTGCCGTAAATGCCGGAGTAGTAAAACAGCTAGAGGCGGAAAGAGCTCATGAAATTTTCGGGGCAATGGATGTAAGAACAGATAAAATGTTGGCTTTGGCATTAAGTCAGGGAAATGAAACCTTGATTTTAGGAGCTTGGGGATGTGGCGTTTTCAAAAATGATCCGAAAGAAATTGCAGAATTATTCAAAAAATATCTTCATGGAAAATATAAAAATAAATTTAAAAGAGTGGTTTTTGCAATTCTCAGTAAAAAAGAAGAAATGATAAAACCATTTGAAGAGATAGGATGAAAACGAAATGATTTACAGACAACTTTTAAATCTTTAAAACATGAAAAAAACAATACTTTTAGCAACACTGATCTCATTTTTCAATGCTTTTTCTCAGGAAAAGGATTCGATCAGGGATATTCAGGAAGTGACGATACAAAGTGAAGCGGGAAGATTGCAGGCGGTGAATTTTCACAATATCGACCCGGCTAAAAGTAGCAGAAATATAGGTCAGGAGCCTTCGTTTTTGTTGTCGGAGCAGGTTCCATCGGTCACGGCATATTCAGATACGGGTGGAAACAACGGCTATTCTTACTACAGAATTCGTGGGATCGACCAGACGAGAATCAATGTTTCGATCGATGGGGCACCGATGAATGAGCCGGAAGATCAGGGATCATATTTTTCGAATTATCCGGATATTTTTAATTCTTTTGATAAAATTCAGATTCAGAAAGGAGTCGGTTTGTCGAAGAACGGAACAGCAAGTTATGGCGGAAGTATTCAGCTTTTTTCTCCCGATTTAAAGGAAAAAAATCTTGAATTTGGAACAAATTATGGGTCTTATAATTCGTTGAGAGTGTACGGAAAATATACTTCAGGAATTAAAAATGACATGGGAATTCATGTGAGATTGTCCGAAATTTATTCTGACGGCTACAAGTATAATTCCTCTAATCACGGGCAGTCTGCATTCATCAGTGGCGGAATTTTTAAAGATAAAAGCATCTGGAAATTCAATGCACTGATGGGAAATCAGAGAAACCAGCTGGCTTGGCTTGGGGTGACACAGGAGCAGATTGAAAAAGATCCGCGAACCAATGGAAACAGAGATGAAAAGGATAGATTTTTCCAGACCTTTCTTCAGGTTTTTAATCAAACAAAACTGGGTGAATCTTCTTCTCTTCAAAGCAGTATTCATTATACTTATTTGAATGGAAATTATGATTTCAATTGGAATAATTTCATCGGATTGCCTGAAAATGGAGAAATTTATAATTATGCTTTTGCTTCAAATTTTTTAGGATTTTATACCAATTTTCAGAATAAGTTTGAAAACGGAAAATTTGCAGCAGGAATTAACGGAAATCTATACCACAGAAATCACACTGGAAGCGAACTTTCCTTAGGTGAACTGTACAGAAATACCGGCTACAAAAATGATGTAAGTGCTTTTGCCGGGATAGAATTAAAGGCAGGAAAATGGATTTTCTCGGGAGATGTTCAATACAGATTTGCAGATTTCAGATATAAAGGAGATCTTTCAATGGATCAACTGGAATGGAATTTTTTGAATCCGAAAATTGGAGTTAATTATTTGATTAACAGGTATTCAAATCTATTTTTCAGCTTGGGAAGAGTAGGAAGAGAACCTACCAGAAATGATATTTTTATAGGAAATGATAATCTAATGTTGGATGAAAATAATCAATTAACGCTTGGGACAACAACACCTGAATATGTAACAGACTATGAGGTAGGTTACCGTTTTAATAAAGAAAAAATAAAGCTGGAATTGAATCTTTTTTATATGGATTTTAAAGATGAAATTATATTAAACGGAAACTTCGGACCAAACGGGTTGGCGTTGACCAATAAAGTTGATAAAAGCTATAGACTGGGAGCTGAATTATCATTTAATTATCAGATTAATGAACATTGGAGCCTAAAAAATAATTCATCTTTTGTATATTCAAAAATTAAAGAAAACAATATTTCGTTTAGCCCTATATTGACTCCGAAAATAATTGTAAATCAGGAGGTAAACTATAAAATTAACAATTTTAAAATTAACATATCTTCCAGATTTCAGGATAGTTCGTATATGGATTTTTCAAACGTTGTAAAACTTCCGTTGTATATTATTTTCAATTCGGGGGTTTTGTATGATTGGAAACAATGGCAAATCGGATTTTTTGTAAATAATATTACAAATAAACGATATTATAATTACGGTTATACAGAAGCAGATGGTACCGGAAAATATTTTATTCAGATGCCGAGAAACTATATGGCTTCTTTGAAATTTAAAGTTTTTTAAAATGAAAGGTTTTGTATTTGGAAAGTTTTATCCGTTTCACACCGGTCATCAGAAGATGATCGAATTTGCCCTTGAAAAAGGAAATGTGACGGTTTTGGTATGTGCAGAAGAAAAGGAAAAAATCGACGGAAATATCAGAAAAGAATGGATTAAAGAAACTTTTCGAAACAACAAAAACCTTAAAGTAAAGGTTTTCAAATATAAAGAAGCAGACTTCCCGAATACTTCTGTTTCAGATTGGGAAGTTTCCAAAATCTGGAGTCAGGTTTTCAGAGAATATTTCAAAGATGAAGATTTTCTGGTGACTTCCGAAGAATATGGCGAAATGCTTTCTGTAATTATGGATATTGAGCATTTTATGTTTGACGAGAACAGGGAAAATCTCCGGATCTCGGCTTCAGAAATTCGTGAAAACATTTTTGAAAACTGGAATTACCTTCCATTAGCGGTTCAAAAATATTTTGCTTTAAAAGTAGTTTTTCTCGGAACAGAATCCACAGGAAAAACGGTAATGACGAATAATTTGTCTGAATATTTTAAAGCCAATAAAGTTTCAGAAGCGGGAAGGGATTTAATTTTAGATTCAAAACAGTTTGAATTTGATGACCTGAAAAAAGTGTACACAGCACACGCAAGCCAAATTGAAAATGTGAATTATGGAAAAAGCTTTCTGACATTAATCGACACCGATATTCACATCACAAAATCCTATTCTGAGTTTATTTTTGGAAAGAAATTATCGGTTCCAAAAGAAATTATAGAAAAAAATAAAGCTGATCTTTACCTCTATTCAACGAAGGATGCAGAATACATTCAGGACGGGACAAGACTTGAATTTGAAGAAAGAAACCAGTTGGATGAAAGCCATAGGAAAATTTTAAAAGAAGATAAAATCGATTTTCTGGAGATTTCCGGAAACTGGATTGAGAGAGAAAAAAGGGCAGTAGATTGTATTGAAAATTTAATCTTGGAAAGACAAAAGATGTTTAAAAATTAATAGTAAACTTAAAGAACGATGAAAAAACTAACCATATTAACCGGCGCCGGAATCAGTGCCGAAAGCGGAATAAAAACTTTCAGAGACGGAGACGGTCTTTGGGAAAATCATAGTATAACGGATGTGGCGAGCCCGGAAGGATGGCGAAAAGACAGGGCTTTAGTATTGGAGTTTTACAATCAGAGACGCCGCCAGCTCCATGAAGTGGAACCTAATGATGCACACAAATTATTGGCAGAATTAGAAAAACACTTCGAGGTTCAGATCATTACACAAAACATTGATGATTTGCATGAAAGGGCAGGCTCTTCTAATATATTGCATCTGCACGGAGAATTATTCAAATCGTGTTCCTGTAATAATAAAAGCCTGACTTACGAACAAAAAGGAGATATCAGCATAGGTGATAAAGCGGAAGACGGTGCTCAGTTGCGACCTTTCATTGTATGGTTCGGAGAAGATGTCCCATTGATGAAAGAAGCAACAAAAATGGCTAAAGAAGCCGATATTTTTTTAGTGATAGGGACCTCTTTGCAGGTATATCCCGCAGCAGGATTGCTTCATGACATTAAAGATGATTGTCTTCTCATTGTCATCAATCCAAATGAAACAGGCTTTGGATACGGACAAAGAGCTGTTGTAATGAAAGAAACCGCAACCAAAGGAATGAAATTGCTGTTTGATAAATTAGTAAATCTTGTCTAGTGGAAAATATTGTAAAAGCTGGAATTTTTGGAGTATGTATTGGTGATGCTTTAGGAGTTCCGGTTGAATTTAAAAGTAGAGAAACCTTGAAAAGATTTCCTGTTGAAAATATGCAGGAATTTGGATCTTGGAATCAACCGAAAGGAACTTGGAGTGACGACAGTTCATTAACACTCTGTCTTGCCGAAGAATTGACGAAAGGTTATGATTTGGAAAAGATAGGGCAAAGCTTCGTGAAATGGGTGAAATATGGACATTGGACAGCTCACGGAAGACTTTTCGATATTGGAGGAACAACCAGACATTCCATTGCAAGATTGATTAAAGGGGAAAGTGCAAAATTTTCAGGAAATATTTTTGAAGAAGATAATGGGAATGGTTCTTTGATGAGAACTCTTCCCTTAGCTTTTTATCTTAAAGATGAAGAAAATATTGAGAAACTGTATCAAACGGTAAAAGAAGTTTCTTCGATTACTCACGGTCATTTCCGGTCTGTCGCACGCGGGGATGAGCCCGGGATTTGCTCA
>CBFGVN010000042.1:0-15455 GCA_965651845.1 uncultured Chryseobacterium sp.
CCATTAATGAAAATTTTAATCTGCCTATTTCGAAAAGATTTACGCTTAAAGCTAATGCTTTTCTGGGCACACATTTTTCATCAGCTCCTATCGATGAAGAGCGACAAAGCCCATATTTATTCTTTAATCAAAAATATAATCTCGGCGGAAGCGAATATAATTTCGAAGGTACAAATCCGGAATTCAACGGGCTGCGTCAAAAAGAAGCTCCTGTGAACTCAATAGCAAAGGTAGGTTTGGAACTTCAATGCAAAATCATAAATAAATTATACATTACACCGTCCTTGCATTATGCTAATATAAGTGATTCTCTTTCACCTTTCAAATACAGTACTCCAATTGTAGGATATGGCGTTAATTTAGGATATGAATCTCTTTTAGGCCCCATTAACATTAGCATATCAAAAAATGACTTTCTCAATATCTGGAGGGCATATTTTAGTATAGGATTTAAATTTTAAATAAAAACCAAGGAGGAGAGCTAAGAATTTCGGTTCTCCTCTTCCATTTCCACTTCATGCCTCAACTGAGCTTTGTACAATGTTGCGTAATATCCGTTTTTGTCTAAAAGCTCCAAATGTTTACCTTCCTCAACAATTTTACCATGCTCCATGACAATGATTTTGTCTGCTTTTTCAATCGTTGAAAGTCTATGTGCGATGATGATTGAGGTTCTGTTTTTAGTAATTTTTTCAGTGGCTCTCTGAATTAATTTTTCACTTTCATGGTCGATAGAAGAAGTTGCTTCATCAAGAATTAAAATCTTAGGATCTGATAAATAAGCTCTTAAAAATGACAATAATTGTCTCTGCCCCAAAGAAATCGACGAACCTCTTTCGCTCACCACATAATCGTAACCTCCGGGAAGCTGCTCAATAAACTGATCTACTTCAATTTCTTTTGCTCCTGCCTTTATTTTATCTAAAGTAATGGTTTCATCTCCAAATGCCAGGTTTTCAAAAATACTTCCGTGGAAAAGGAAAACATCCTGCAGTACGACTCCGATATGACTCCTTAAATTATATAATTCATAATCTTTAAGATCAATATCATCAATTAAAATCTTTCCTGAATTAATATCATACAGCCTTGTAATCAAGCTGATAATTGTAGATTTCCCGGCTCCGGTTGCACCTACAATCGCTACGGTTTCTCCCGGATTTACTTTAAAATCAATCCCTTTCAGAACTTCCTGCTTCTCATCATAAGCAAAATGAACGTTCCTAAATTCAATTTTTCCGTCAAAGTGATCTTTTTCAACTTTTCCGGTATTAGGCATCGCAATGTCTTCATCCATTAATCCCAACACTCTTTCCGCCCCCACAATACCTCGCTGGATGTTGTTGAATCTATCGGCAATTTGTCTCAAAGGACGAATCAACATCGAAATATATTGAATAAAAGCAATGACAACCCCTGCTTTAATCGTTGTATAACTTCCATAAAACAGGATAAAGCCGATAAAAAGGGAAGAAATCAATTCAACCACAGGAAAAAACAGTGAGAAGATAAAAACTGTCCTCAACAAAGCGCTTTTTAAGGTAATATTAATATCATCAAACTTTTTAAATTCAGAATTCTGCCTGTTGAACACCTGAATAATCGGCATTCCCGCCAACCTTTCCTGAACAAATGAGTTTTGATTGGCCGTCCATGTTCTTTCGTCTCCAAATGCTTTTTTCAATCTCTTCTGGAAAAATCTTGTAATCACCACCATCAGTGGTAGAATCGCAAGCGTAATATAACTCAGGTGAACATTCGTAATGAACATCATTACCAATACGAAAATAATTCTCAAAATATCTCCGAAAACCATCAGAAACCCGTCTGTATACACTGTTGCAATGGTTTCAACATCACCGACCGCTCTTGTTACCAGCTGCCCGATCGGTGTTTTATCAAAAAATGAGGTTTTAAAGTAAATAAGCTTGTTATAAAGCCTTTCTCTGATATCTCTGATTACATTTTGGGAAATATAATTGGAGAAATACACCAGAAAAAAATTCAGAACCGTTTCCGCAAACACCAAACCTACCAACAAGTAGATATGCCTCATCATCAATGCTTTATCTTTAAGCCCTGTGATGTCGTTATCCACAACTTGCATTGTAAGATAGGGCCTGTAAGTAGAAACTATGGCCAGTATAACGGAGATGATCAGAGTAATGACGAACCAAGAACGAAACTTCATCCCGATAAAGAACAGCCTCTTGATAATTCCCCAGGTATCTTGTTATTTCATTGTACGAATTGAAGAAGAATTAAAATAAAATTCTCTGCAAAAATAAGACTTTATAATTTCTCAGCCTTTACAACTTCATGAATTCCTGATGAAAAATTCAGATCGATGTTATTTATGGTATAGATGATTTTAAATTGTAAAATCTAGACTAAAATTAAACCTTCAAGGTTTATTCGGGCAATAAAAAAGCCTTGTCAAGGTTTAAAACCTTGACAAGGCTGATAAATTAACACTTTTCTTTTTTAATTTACTTTTTTAAGCCAATCCAAAACATATCCCGCAACTTCTTCCCAATTTTTTTCACCAGCAATAAAGTGGCTTCTTCCAGGAAATTCTTTAAAATCAACAATGCTGTTTTTGTCTTTATATGCTCCGGCAATTTTTCTTGAAAAATTGGCAGCAAAAATATGATCTTTTTCTCCTGCTATGAATAACAACGGCTCATGAGGTTTCTTTAAGTCTAATTTCGCTGAAGATTTGAATAGCGGATCCCTTGCCAATTTTCTGCTTTCAGGTGCAGCAACTGTTTCGTATAATTTATCGCTTTCTTCTTTAGAATAATTGTTGAAAAATGCTTTATGATACCATTCTTTGGATCCCATAAACACAGTATTTCCTTTAAAGAAATTCACAACCGGCCAAACAATTTTCACGGTAGAAAAAGGAGCCATTACATTTTTTGGAGGAGCTCCGTCGATACTTACTCCGGCCACAGCTTTTCCCATATCAATCAGTTTCTGAACCATCAGTCCTCCGAATGAATGCCCGATAATAATAGGTTTTTCAGGAAGTGTATCGATAAATCTTGCCAAGTTATCAACTACATCATCAAATCCCACATCTTTCAAATCTGATGGAATATTTTTCTTTAAATCAACAGGGTTTCCGGCGTGCCCGGGATTTGCAGGGGTGTGTACGGTATAACCTTGTGCTTCGAAATAAGTTTTCCATTCTTTCCAGCTTGTATTGTTCACAAATAATCCATGAATTAATACGATAGTTTTTGTTTTCATAACTTTTATTTTTATTGGTTTTAAATTATGAGACAAAGTTCCGCGAATAAAATGAGGATAATTTTAACCTCGGTTAAAATCGTACTACTTACCCGAAATTCTTTTTCGGATTCTGCTCAGAGATGGCCCCTGAATGCCTAAATAAGAGGAAATATGATACAGCGGAACATTATTGAAAATATCAGGATGCTGTTTGATCAGGTCTAAATATCGTTCTTCAGCAGATTTAAATAAAAAACCTTCAATCCTTGTCATGGTAATATTGAAAGCTTCCTGCGCCATCAATCTTCCAAATTTTTCCCATCGATGCGATTGATGATAAAGGGAAAGCAAATCGGTGTATCTGATATAAATAATCGAAGCATCCGTTAAAGCCTGAGTATGATAATCGCAAGGAATCTGATTGATAAAACTTTTAAAAGAAACCACAAAGCCATTGGCAGAATACAGGAAAACATTTTTCTCCTCTCCTGTTTTTTCGTCAATAGAGTAAGAACGGAAAACACCATCAACAATAAAGCCTAAATAAGTGCAGACCGTTCCGCGGAGATTATAGAAATCTCCTTTGCTGTAGTTTTTGGGCAGCCAGAAGTCTTCAGATAATTTGAAATCTTCCTCTGTAAGTCCGGCAAAATGATTGAGGGCAAAAGCCAGTTTTTCGATTTCATCCATGGTTTTTAGTTTTTATTAAATACAAATTACACTAATATTTCACAAATGACATAATCATTTCTATTAAAGTAGTTAAAATTATTTGTGAATATCCGTGTGAAAATTTGTGACTTTTGTGTTTAAAAAATCTCAATCAAACTCATACCCTACATCCACCAGATACAGTCCATGAGCCGGCGCGGAAGTTCCCGCAGAATTACGATGCTTGTCTTCGATTACTTTTCGTAAATCTTCAGGTTTCATCTTCCCGGAACCGATTTCTACCATTGTCCCAACAATTGCTCTCACCATATTCCGTAAAAAACGATTGGCTGAAACAGTAAATTTCAATTCGCTTCCGTTTTGCTCCCATTCTGCTTTGTACATTTTGCAGATATTGGTTTTGTTGTCGGTTTTTAATTTAGCAAAACTTGTAAAATCTTCATATTCAAATAAAATCTTACAGGCTTCGTTCATTTTATCAATATCTAAACCTTTTTTCCAATGCTGCCACGCAGATTCCTGGGTAAAAGGATTTTTTTCCAGGGAAATATAATATTCATAGGTTCTGTACGTCGCATCAAAACGGGCGTGAAAATCATCTTTCACCTGAAAAATTCTTTTAATAGAAATATCAGGAGGAAGAAAGCTGTTCAATTTTCTTGGCAGATCATGATCTAAAATTTTTTCCGTATCAAAATGGGCAAAAATTTTCTTTGCATGAACTCCTGTATCCGTTCTCCCCGCCCCTGTTGTTTTAACTTCTTCCCTTAAAATAGTGGAAAGTGCCTTTTCCAATTCTTCCTGCACGGAAATAGCATCCGGCTGGATCTGATAGCCGAAATAATTTTTACCGTTGTAGGAAAACTCAATAAAATACCTCAATGTAATAAAATAACTCTACAAAAATACTCTAATTTAATGATAATCATGAACTGAAATTTTAAAATAATTGTTGAAAAGTCATCGCCAATAATGAATAAAATCCTTTCGAAAATTCTTATTTTTGCAATCGTATGAAAAGATGGTACCTTTATCCTTTTTCCCTAGGTTATCACATGGTAACGGGTATCCGAAACACAATGTATGATCTGGGAATTTTAAAATCGACAAAATTCAAGACCCCGATAATTAATGTCGGAAACCTTTCTGTGGGCGGCAGCGGGAAGTCGCCGATGGTGATGTACCTTGCCCAGTTTCTTGCCAAACATTACAGAACCGGAGTGCTTTCCAGAGGTTATGGAAGACTTACAAAAGGCTATGCCATAACCAACTACGACAGCAACTATAAAATGGTTGGTGACGAAGCCATGCAGTTATTCGAACGTTTTAAAAACCGTTTTGTAATTGCAGTTTCGGAAGACAGAGTTCCCGGAGCAAAAAAAGTGATTTCGGATATGGATCTGGATGTTCTGGTACTTGACGACGCCATGCAGCACAGAGCCATTAAACCGGGATTCACGATTATGATGACCGATTTTAATGATCCTTATTTTAAAGACCATCTTCTTCCAGCAGGAGATTTGAGGGAATCGAGATCCGGAGTGAGAAGAGCGAATATCATTATGGTAAGCAAATGTCCTGATGAACTCACGGAAGAAACCAAGCAATATTATATTTCAAGAATAAGACCTTCCCACAAGCAAAAGGTGTTCTTTTCATCCATCGGATATGACGAAAATGTGTACGGAAAAGAAAAAATGCTTCCCGACAACAACCTGAATTACTATGATATTCTTTTAATTACAGGAATCGCCAATCCAAAACCTTTATTGACCCACCTTGCAAAATTTTCACAAAGAGTAAAGCATTTAAAATTTAGAGATCATCACAATTTTACGGATGATGACATCAAAAAAATCGTTGCAGAATACAAAAAATTAGGTGAATATAAATTAATCTTAACAACAGAAAAAGATTACGTACGTCTTAAAACTTTTGACTATCTTAGAGATATTGTTTACTACTGGCCTATCAATGTAATTATTGATAAAAAGGAAGAATTCAATCAAATCATCTTAGATTATGTTAGAAAAAATTAAGCAAACTGCCGATTTTATAAAAAACATCATTAAAGAAACACCTGATTTCGCGATCGTTCTAGGCTCGGGATTAGGAAAGCTCCAGGATGAAGTTGAAGCTATCCATGTCTTAGAATACAGGGATATTCCCAATTTCCCGCAGACCACTGTTGTCGGCCACAGTGGAAAATTAATCTATGGAATTTTAGAGGGTAAAAAAGTTCTGTTAATGAGCGGCCGTTTTCATTATTATGAAGGTCATTCTATTGAAACAGTGGTTTTCCCGATCAGAATTTTTCATTTGTTGGGAATCAAAAATTTGATTCTTTCCAATGCTTCCGGAGGTATCAATCCAAGCTACAATATTGCAGATATTGCCATTATCAAAGATCACATCAATATGATGCCCGAACATCCTCTTCGGGGCAAAAACATCGACTCTTTCGGTCCTCGTTTTGTTGATATGAGTGAATCTTACAATAAAAAAATGATTTTGGCTGCTGAACAAGTGGCTTCAGAAAATAATATTAAAATTCATCAGGGCGTTTACGTAGCTCTCCAAGGTCCTACTTTTGAAACTCCGGCAGAATATGGGATGATCAAAGCCATCGGCGGAGATATGGTCGGGATGAGCACGGTTCCTGAAGTGATCGTTGCCAGACATATGGGAATGGATGTTTTCTGTATTTCCGTGATTACAGACCTTGGCGGACCGGATGTCGCTTTTGCCGTTTCCCACGAAGAAGTTTTGAATGCTGCCAATAAAGCAATGCCCAATGTAATTGCGGTGGTGAAAGGATTGGTGAAAAATTATTCGTAAATTTTAATTAAATTATTCTTGATTTTTATCAGTTTGTCATCCTGAAAGGGATCTAAGCACACGAATCTATCCACATTGTGTTCTTTCAATAGAAAGCCTCAATCTTATAAATTTTTGCTAAATCATCAAAAATAAATCATCAATTGCATTTCATTGCTTAGATTTGTACAAAATGAAATTGAAGTTATTACTACTATTAATGATGGGAATTTTTGGATTAGGCTGTTCACAAAAAGTTCCACAGACTAATAAAACAGGCTTTTCCAAAGAGGCGTTAGCTCAAAAACTGGAAGATGAAGAAGGAAAAACGATTACTATTCAGCAAATTTTAGATCAACATAAGGGCAAAGTTTTAGTAATTGATTTCTGGGCAGGATGGTGCAGAGACTGTCTAAAAGCTCTTCCAAAAGCCAAAGAATTAGAAGAAAATAATAAGAATATCGATTTTGTTTTCCTTTCCTTAGACCGTTCAAAAGAAGGTTTTAATAAAAGCATGGAAAGGTTTGAAATGAAAGATAAAGAAAACTATTGGTTTGCCTCCGGCTGGAAAAACGACTTCAACAATTACGTGGATCTCAACTGGATACCGAGATATATGGTGATTGACCAAAAATCAAACATCGCAAAATATTATGCCATTTCACCGGAAGACCCGGAAATTCAGGCTACGATTGATAAGCTTTTAAAATAATTTTTATTTTATCGCAAAGTAAAACAAAACCTTTTTTACTATTGCTGATGTTTATTTTTAAGGTATATAGAGGCGCTTTGCTTAATAAGGTAATTTTTCAATTGTATTTCGTAAATAAGTGAAACGGCATTGTTTATCTTAAAAACATTTTTAAACTTATTAATCTTTGTCTATCCTTGCGTTTAAAATAATTCAAGGCAAAAGAAAATAATTAAAATACAGGAATCCATATCTTTGTAATATGGATTTTCCTTTTCCGATACGCAAGATAATTCACGTTGATATGGATGCATTTTATGCTTCCGTGGAGCAGCATGACAATCCTGCACTAAGGGGAAAAGCCATTGCTGTTGGCGGCGGACATAGAGGTGTTGTTTCCGCGGCGAGCTACGAAGCCAGAAAATTCGGTGTCCGTTCTGCCATGCCCAGTAAAACAGCCAAAGAAAAATGCCCGCATCTTATTTTTGTTCCGCCCCGTTTCCCGCGTTATAAAGAAATTTCCAGAAAAATCCGTGAAATTTTCTATGAATACACCGATTTAGTAGAACCGCTTTCTCTTGACGAAGCTTATCTCGACGTTACCGAAAATAAAAAAGGAATAGAATCTGCCAATCAGATTGCAAAAGAAATCCGTCAGAAAATCTTTGAACAAACAGGACTTACCGCTTCTGCGGGAATTTCTGTGAATAAATTTTTAGCTAAAGTTGCTTCGGATATCAACAAACCCAACGGACAAAAAACCATTCATCCCGATAAAATCGAAAGTTTCCTTGAAGAATTACCCGTAGAAAAATTTTACGGCGTAGGAAAAGTTACGGCTAATAAAATGTTTAGTTTAGGTATTTTTAAAGGAAAAGATTTAAAGAAGAGATCTATTGAAGATCTTACAAGAATGTTCGGAAAATCTGGAGCATATTATTATAATGTTGTACGCGGAATTCACAATTCTGAGGTGAAACCTCATCGCATCCAGAAAAGCGTAGCAGTGGAAAGAACATTTTTTGAAGATCTTTTTGATGAACAGCAGATCAATGAAAAGCTGCACAGCTTAAGCGATGAACTTCATAACCGTTTGATGAAAAATAACATTCTCGGAAGATCTTTAACCTTAAAAATTAAATACAAAGACTTTTCACTTTACACAAGAAGTATCACCAAAGAAGAATATTTTTCTTCTGCAGAACAATATTTCGAAACCGGAAAAAAGCTTTGGGAGCTTCGCCCATTTGATAAGCCTGTCAGATTATTAGGTTTATCCCTTTCACACCTTAATACAGAAGAAAAAAAGCTGGTTTCTGTTCAACTAAAAATTCCGTTTAAAGAATTTGAAGATTAGTAATGTGAAAAATTTTCACTAAATTGTTCTAACCAAATTTTACAATCTATGAATGAAACGATGATTCAATTTTTCCACTGGTACTCAGAAGGGGATGGAAAATTATGGAAAGAGGCTGAAAAAGAAGCAAAATATTTGGCTGAACTGGGAATAACATCAGTATGGTTCCCGCCTGCTTACAAAGGTGCTACAGGAGGGCATTCCATTGGCTATGATGCTTATGATCTGTATGATTTGGGAGAATTTGACCAAAAAGGAACCATTCCTACAAAATACGGAACAAAAGACGATTACATTAAAGCCATTAAAGCATTAAAAGAGCAAAATATCAAGATTATTGTTGATATCGTACTGGGACATAAAGGCGGCGGCGATGAGCTGGAAACCTTTAAAGCAGTAAAAGTAGACGAAGACAACAGGGAAAAAATTATTTCCGACGAGATAGAAATACAATCTTATACAAAGTTTACTTTTCCCGGAAGAGCAAAAAAATACTCTGATTTTGAATGGAATTTCACTTGCTTCAGCGGCGTAGATTATGCAGAAGGTATGGATTCTCATATTTTTAAAATTAAGAATGAATACGGAACTGACTGGGAAGAAATGATCGATGACGAAAAGGGAAATTACGATTACCTGATGTATAATGACATAGAACACCGGAATCCCTTTGTACGTGAAGAACTGAATAATTGGGCTAAATGGTATTTTGATGAAACCGATTTTGACGGAGTGAGACTGGATGCCCTGAAACATATTTCCTTTGATTTTTATAAGGAATGGCTCACTTTATTACGCTCCAATTCGGGGAAGAATATTTTTGCCGTCGGAGAATACTGGGCGCCGGGATATCTTAATTTACTTCAAAAGTACATTGAGGTTACGGAAGGTTGTATGAGCTTGTTCGACAGCTCGCTGCAAAACAATTTCCACAATGCTTCCAAAGAGGGAGATTCATATGATTTACGAAGGATTTTTGATGGAAGCCTTACTCAGGTAGATCCGCTTCACTCAGTAAGCTTGGTGGATAACCACGACACCCAGCCTTTACAGGATCTGGAGGCTCCTGTAGAGCAATGGTTTAAACCTATGGCTTATGCACTTATTTTATTAAGAAAAGATGGCTATCCGTGTGTCTTTTATCCCGATTTATATGGTGCTCATTATATAGACAAAGACAGGGAGGGGAATGATCAGGAAATATTTTTACATAAAGTGGATGGAATTGAAGAACTTTTGAAAGCCCGAAAAAACCATGCTTACGGAGAGCAACGTGATTATTTTGAAGACGTTAATTGTCTGGGTTGGATTCGTGAAGGAGATGAAAAACATTTCGGATGTGCTGGCTTTTTGAGCAATAAAGATGCATATGAAAAACCTATGGAAATGGGTAAAAAATATATAGGTAAAACATTCTATGACTCGTTGGTAATATTTAAAAATAAAGTACCGATAGATGAACACGGCTGGGGAAATTTTCCGGTTCCGGCTGGAAATGTGAGTGTTTGGATTGCTGAATAATGTAAACACAAATACCTCGAATGCTTTCACAAATGACATAATTTGATTGTAACTAAAATTTATTGTGAGTATTCGTGTAGAATTTGTAGCATTTGTGTTTAAAAATAAAACTAAACTTTTCGGAGTTCCAGAATTTCCGGTCTTTCCGAGCCGTCGGAAATTGTTCCGGTTCTGGCAAATTCTGCCCAAAGTGAACGTAATTTTCTCCCATTTTCCTGAATATGATTCCATGGAACGTCTTTTAATAATGCTGAATTTTTCCAGGCAGATTCGTTTTCAAAAATTAAAGGCAGATCTATACAATGCGAAGCCCCGATATAATTATTTTTTAACTTTGAATGAATTTTAAACTGATAAACATTTCCTCCCCCTTCTTTATAATTTTGGGCAAAAATATCGGCAGGCAGTTCGTAGATAGATTTTGTTGTAGCACGGACAATTCTGTTGAGAATTTTTTCATGCAAATAAGTATAAATTCCCTTCTCAGCTGTTTTTACATAAAATGCAGTTTCATCATGATTTAAGCCTATTAAAACATCATATTTTTTTGCATTTTCTTTCCATTTTCCCAGAGTGTCTTCCTCTTTGCATAAAGGCGGATAACCATATTGCGTGCAAAACGGCATTGAAGTTTTTAAACCATATTTCCTGAACGAAGGTAAAAAGTTCACATAACTTTCCACCATTTTTAAAGGATCCTTTTCGTCGCTTAGAAATTCTGTTTTCTTAAAAAACTCCAGTGACATTTTTTGTCTTTTAAGCCGGAACCCGAGCGGTGCACTTTGAATAATCGCACGATGAAACAAGTTATCAACATGTTCCGAAATCATAAGATGAGCAATGGCATCGCCTCCGGAAGATTGCCCGAAAAGTGTAATATTTTCAGAATTTCCTCCAAAGCTTTGAATATTTTTCTGAATCCATCGTAAGGCTTCAATAATATCGAACAATCCAAGATTCGCAGGTCTGTTTTCATCACCGCCCAAAAAGCCGAAAAGCCCAAGACGATAAGACACAGAGACAACAATAATATTTTGTTCCTTTACCCAAGCCGTAGGATCGGAAGTAGGCAGATCGCCGCAGCCAATTTCATACGAACCACCATGAATCCAGACAACAACGGGAAGTTTTTCATTTTCATTAAAATTTTCAGGACGGGTAATTGTCAAAAACTGTGTCGATTCATCAGGATGAAATCTTTCAACGTCTGTTTTTCCGATTAGTCTTTCCAAGAGCGGGCTGATGTGCTGCGGACAAACCGGCGTTCTATCCAAAACTTCATCATATTCAGCAGATTCCAGCGGAACAGGCATTTTATATCTTTCGGAACGGGCATAACGAATGCTTTTGGCTTTAATAACGTCATTTTCCTTTAATGCTAAAATTTTCCCGAAAGGTGTATAAAAAGTATGTGTTCCTATATTCTGCTGTGTTGTCATCCAGAACAAAATTTATTTTCACATTAAATTTAGTGATTTTTTTTACGTAAAGGTTTAAACACAAATTGCACTAATAGAATATCGGTATTATTCGTGAAAATATTCGTGAAAATATTGGTGAAATTTGTGTTTATATTTTTAGTTTAAAGCTTTATACTCACTTGGAGAAACACTTTACTTTTGAACAGTCTTGTAAAATGCTGCGGATACTTGAAACCAAGATCATAAGAAATTTCACTGATCGATTTTTCAGGATTAAAGATGTGATCTTTTGCGACATCAATCAGTTTATTGTGAATGTACTCCTGAGCAGAAACTCCAAGTTCTTTTTTTATTAAATCACCGAAATAGTTCGCCGAAAGATTTAGTTGTTCGGCAAAATAGTTCACCATCGGGAAGCCAATATTTTTTGGTTTGTCAGATTTCAAATATCCATCCAGCAGATTTTCAAATTTACCGATAACTCCCTGATTGACATGATCTCTGGTAATAAACTGACGATCATAAAAACGCATACAGTAATTAAGAAACAGCTCAATATTATTAACAATTAATGATTTGCTGTGTTTGTCGATAGACTGTTCTAGCTCAAGTTTAATATTTTTAAAACATTCCAAAACAATCTCCCGTTCCTTTTCCGAAAGGTGTAATGCTTCATGAACTTCATAGGAAAAGAAGTTATAATCCTTTATATTTTTCCCCAGATTCGTTCCTTTGATTAAATCCGGATGAAATATCAAAGCAAAACCCGCCGGCTGAATAAATCTTCCCTCATTATAAATTCCGTAGGTCTGTCCAGGCGCAATAAAAACCAATGTTCCTTCCTGATAATCATAACTATGCTTTCCGTACTGCATATCGCCGCACATGACATCTTTAAGAAAAACAGTATAAAACCCGAATACCCTTCTGAATTGGCAAATGGGATCGGACTTCGAAAAATCGATAATACTTACCAATGGATGCAATGTCTCATGATTGGCCATTTTATTATATTCCGAAACGCTGTTGTAGATTTCAATCTCCTGATTTTCCATGAAGTATCTTTTTATTATCAATCAAAATTACCATTTTCCGGCTGACATTTTATGGTATCTGTAAAATTGGTAAATCTTTCTGTAATTTATATAAGTATTGTTAATTTTAAACTATCGACTTTTGTAAATGAGAAATCAAAAGATTTAAAATTAAACCAAAAAAACAAATGAGTACATTCACAGTAAAAGCTTACGGAGCAGAATCCGACACTGCCGACTTACAGGAAATCAATATTAACAGAAGAGAAGTAACCGCCAAAGATGTAGAAATTGAAATTCTATACTGCGGAGTCTGCCACTCAGACCTTCATACTGCAAGAAACGACTGGGGCGGATCGCTGTATCCTGTAGTTCCGGGGCACGAAATCGTAGGAAGAATCACCAATGTAGGAAGTGAGGTTTCCAAATTTAAAGTGGGAGATCTGGCTGCAGTGGGATGTATGGTTGACTCTTGTGGAGAGTGTGAAAGCTGCAAGCATGATTTGGAACAGTACTGCCAAAACGGATTTACAGGAACTTATAACGGAAAAGATAAGCATCTTGGGGGCCATACTTTCGGGGGATATTCTCAAAAAGTAGTTGTTGATGAGCATTTTGTACTTAGTGTTCCGGAAAATTTAGACTTAGCCGCTGTTGCACCGCTTCTTTGTGCAGGTATCACAACATGGTCACCTCTGAGACATTGGAATGTAGGTTCGAATTCTAAAGTAGCCGTTGTAGGTTTAGGAGGTTTGGGGCATATGGCGATCAAATTAGCAAAAGGATTGGGAGCCGATGTCACATTATTCTCCAGAACTCCCGGAAAAACGGAAGACGCTAAAAAATTGGGAGCGGATCATGTGGTTATTTCAACAGATCAGACGCAAATGGATGCTGTAAAAGGTAAATTTGATGTAATTATCGATACCGTTCCATATGAACATGATATTAATCCTTATATGCAGACAGTTGCGTTAAACGGAACATTGGTTTTAGTAGGATTTGTAGGAGAATTCGAAAATGAGGAACCAAGCACAAGACCAATGATCTTCCAACGTCGTTCCGTTGCCGGTTCATTGATCGGAGGAATCGCCGAAACCCAGGAGCTACTGGATTTCTGTGGAAAACATAATATTGTTTCTGATATTGAATTAATTAAAATTCAAGACATCAACAAAGCATATGAAAGAATGCTGAAAAGTGATGTGAAATATCGTTTTGTAATTGATATGAAATCTTTGTAAATCTTTGTAAATCTTCGTATATTTTTTAACTAAGGCTCTCTTCGGAGGGTCTTTTTTGTTTAAGTTTAGGGTTTAGGGTTTAGGGAAATTAAATTATTAAATTAATCATCCTATTTTCCTTCCATATCTTTAAACGCCCATTCCGCCATCGCATGAATAACCGGAATTAAGCCTTTTCCGGCTTCACTTAATTCATATGTTACATGAGGAGGAATGACCGGTCTTGCTGTTCTTATAATCAATCCGTCGGTTTCCAGTTGTTTTAAATGCTGAATTAACATTTTCTCCGTTACTGCCGGAATTGCACGTTTCAATTCACTGTATCTTTTATCTCCGTTGGAAAGATGATACAAAATGATAGGTTTCCAAAATCCGCCGATTTTTTCCATAACATAGGTTACAGGGCAGGCATCCAAAGCATACTTCTTATTCTGCTGGATGGTTGAGCTTTCTTTAATGGCTGTCATAATACATACTTTAGGGTAAGTACTTGTATAAAAGTAAGTACAAATATAACTTTGTTCCAGGAAATAAAAAAATATTTATTATGAAAATTATCATCACAGGATCATTAGGAAATGTAGCAAAACCCCTTATCCAACAATTAATTGCAGAAGGACAGGATATCACCGTAGTCAGCAGCAATGAATCTAAGAAAAATGAAATTGAAAAATTAGGTGCAAAAGCAGCGATTGGTTCGATTACAGATTTAGACTTTTTAATTGAAGCTTTTAAAGGAAAGGATGCCGCATTTTTGATGACACCTCCAAATATTGGATTTGAAAATCTTGTTGAAAATATCGTAAATGCCGGAAAAAATTATGCCGAAGCCATCAAACAAACCGGCATAAAAAGAATCGTAATGCTGAGCAGTATCGGCGTAGAATCTCCGGTGGAAAACGGCCCGATAAAAACTCTTTATCACATCGAAAAATTCTACAATGAATTGGAAAATACCTCCGTAACTTTCCTAAGAGCCGGATATTTTTACATCAATTTCTTTAATGATATTCCATTGATTAAAAATGCAGGAATTATTGGTGGAAATTATCCGGAAAATATAAAGGTTCCAGTGGTTCACCCAAATGATATTGCAAAAGCCGCTGCCGAAGAATTAGTGAAAAATTCCGATGGTAAAAATGTAAAATATATTGTGAGTGACCTTCGTCCGGCAAGTGATTTTGCTAAAGCTTTCGGAGCTGCAATCGGCAAACCTGAACTTCCGTGGATTGAATTTAAAGATGAAGAATCATTAAACGGGATGCTTCAGGCTGGGCTGCCACAAGAAATGGCTGAATTGTATACTGAAATGGGAAGAGGAATAAGAACCGGAGTTGTTCAAAAGGATTTTATTGAGCATGGATCACCTGTTAATGGAAACATTAAGTTAGAAGAGTTTGCAAAAGAATTTGCGGACAGATTTAATTCTTAATCGAAGCAAAATTTTAAGTTTGATTTTCT
>CBFGVN010000043.1:0-15393 GCA_965651845.1 uncultured Chryseobacterium sp.
TATTCTCTGGCTTTGAATTACATGATGGTTCCGAGTTCAAAGGTGTTGCCCAATTTATTTGGGTTAATGATGAACCAATTTTCCCGGATACTGTTACCGTTCCATTATTTGGAAAGCCAATGAGCGCGCCAATTGATATCAATTACAACAAACTTCATGTTCATCCGGAATTAATTTCTGATGTGGTGAAATTACAGGGAATGCCGGCAGGAACAATCGTAAAGATTATTGGTGATAAGCTGATGAAAACTAATTCCGTTATCAAAAAAGCTACTGGAGGAAATGGCGGTAATTTAAATCTGACTGCAGATTTCAATCCTAAAACAATGTATTCTTTAACAATGGTTGTTCAGTCCGATCTTACTTTAAAAGAAGTTGCGAGAGTGACAGAATTCCCTGGAGTTACTTCAGAAGTAAAAACATTTGATGATCTGGTAGTGGATATTGCTGACGGTTTTGTACAAAAATATAATGGTTCTGCAGCCGGAACATTGGAAGATATTGTCGGAGGAAATGAGGCCACAGAAGTTACAATTTTTGGTTCATCAAATGCTCTCACAGTTGCATCCGTTGCCGGAAAAATTGTTGTGGGATCAAATGTAGTACTGGATTCAGATGCTAAATATATCAAGTTGAAAAACTTTGAAGGTGTTTGGTATGAAATAGCTAGAGGATAATATTAACAGGGCTTCTCCGGGAGCCCTTCTGTAAAATAATCATAAAGTGGCATTAAAAGTTTTAAATAAAAACCGTGTTGGTGTAGGAGGTCCAGGTAAAAAATCAAAGTTTGCTTATGCTTACCTTACTGATGATATAGTTTATTTTCCTCCAACTGATTCTACGGAAATAGTATTGGTGGGAGATATTATGCTGAAGCCGGGGTCTACTGTTGTTAAGCTTTATGTCACTGTTCCATCGCAGGAATATTCTTACGAGTCGGTAGGGGAAAAGGATAACAGGGCCTTTAAAGTAAAATTTATAGGTACACACCCGGGAACTGAAATCGAAGCTTTGGAATTTGCTAAAAAAAATCAGGATTTAGATTTTATCATCATTATTCCTGAAGGCGTAAACACAGATAAGGCCAAAGTTTTAGGAACCCCAAATTGTCCGCTTACTTTTCGTTCGTCACATAAAAGTGGCAAAGATGGAAGTAAATTCGAACTCACTTTTGAACAGGAAGTACCTTCGGATGATGTATACTTACATTATACAGGCTCACTGAATGCTGAAGGAAATATTCTCACATGGAATCCGGTTTCCGGAAATCTTCCTCCGGAGGGAGTTTATAATGTTGCTTCCGGATCTGATCTAATGTTTACTGATGGAAGTGTATCTGACTTTTCGATACCCGGGAAAAGAATTACATTAATAGGGAATGACAATGCTATGGGAGGATTTATGACACTAATTACAGGAACAAAAATTTATCTTCGAAAAAATGAACCCTGGAGATCAATAAAAGGAAGCAGTATTATTTTAGAATCTTATGTTTCCAGTGATTTTCAAACAAAATTAATTGAAATTCAAAGAACTTAAAATTATTAATCATGAGTTATACTTTAAAAAAACTTAACAAACCTGCAGCCGGTGCAGGAGCTCCTACAACAGGAAACAGATTTGCTTACTTAGCGGCTGTAGAGGATCTTGTTTCATTCCCTGATCCGGATGGGAACAATGTTGTTTTGAATGGACAGCCTGTCTTTCAGGAAGGAAAGGCGATGATTCCAATTTACATTACAAACTCTTCTCAGGAGTATTCGTACGAATCGCAGGGAGATCAGGATGCAAGAAGTCATAAATTAAAATTTATTGGCACGCACCCAGGAACAGAAAAAGAAGCTTTGGAATTTGTTCAGAATAACTTGGACAAAGAATTCATTATTTTTATTCCGGGTTGTAATTCTACGGATTCTAAAAAAGTGTTGGGAAGACCATGCGCCCCGCTGATTTTCAGATCAAATCACAAAAGTGGAAAAGACGGAAGTAAATTTGAGTTTACTTTTGAACAGGAAATGGGGAGTAAGTTTGTCTATTTTCTATATGATGGTCCGTTATTAACTCAGGAACAGGTATATACAGAAGTTGATTTTACAAATGATTTAACTGCACTTTCCGCAGTTCAAAAAGTAAAGACAACGGCTGTAACACAGGCTTTAACAATTACTTCTTTGAATGATATTACAGTATCTCAGGTTACTTTTATCGGACAGGAAAAAGATGTAACGAAAGCTGGAACTATTTCGGAAGATCTTACGGGAGCTGATGTTTTAATTCTTACTAAAGATGGTTTACAATGGAAATCCGTCGAAAAATCTACAATTACATTTGAGGTCTACAATACAAGCGATAAAGTAGTGTTGATTGAAAGGTGGAGGACATAGTGATTTTAATAGGTTAATTGAGGAATGCGTCACAACTTTTTAGTGTGACGCATTTTATTTTCGTTTTATGGATGGAAAAAAAACAACTTCCGAAAGAACAATGACTCCTGTGAGAGCTTTGGAAATTATGAGAGAAATGAACAGACAGGGAGTTCCTTTCAACATTAAATATTTATCCTTTAACGAAACTGAAAAAAAATCTGAAGGTTTTAAGAGTGAAGAGAAAATATTTCTTGCTAAAGGCTACAGAAGAAATCAAAGTAAAAAGCATGATATTCTGGTGAGTTTTGTGAGACTAACAGGAGAAAGAAGACAGTTTTACTATCCATTGCTTACTGAATTTAATGGAATAAAAATTAAACCATGATCGGATTTAAAAAGGATAATGACACAAAAATAGAGATTGAAAAGCATGGTAGAGATGCCATTGTATCTAATCCCTCTGCATGTTTTTCTTATCAGGTAGAGGATTTAGATATCGATTCTCCTCGAAATGGAATGTCTGATTATTTTAGATGGTCTCAAACATACGCTTTCGCTGATGGTTTGGAGCTTCTACCATATGGAAGATACAACGATATGCCACAATTGCTTCGGGATACTATTTACAGAAATCCTAATATTCCTGGAGTAATGGAAAAAAAACAGCAACTACTATGGGGACAGGGTCCGCATTTGTATAAAACCGTTTACAAAGATGGCAAACCTCAAAGGGAATGGGTTGAAGATAAAGAAGTTCAAGAATGGTTGGAAAGTTTTGGACATTGTACTTATCTCGAAAGAACTATCCAGGACTTTAATTTTATGCAGGGCAGTTTTTCCAAAATTGTAAATGCTAAATCAAGTAGATTGGGTGTGAACTGGGTACATTCTGTTGAACATATAAATCCATTATGGGCTCGTTTGGCTCGTAAAGATGGTGCGCCAGATGCTACGCACGCTCTTGTTTCAGATTCTTGGAAAGCTTTTCAGCCGGAAGGATATCGCGATTATCCTCTTTTTGATCCAAACAATCCTGGAAAAAGTCCCATTTCCGTATATTATTCGAAACTATATTCATTTGCTACGGATTTTTATGCCATTCCTACAATTTTGGGAGCATTAGAGTGGATTAATAGATCTACTGCAGTTCCTCTTATTCTCAAAGCTTTGGCAAAGAATTCAATCAACGCAAAATATCATGTGACTTCTCCCGCATTGTTTTGGGATAAAAAACGTGAAGAACTTCAGGAAGAATGTAAAGCAAAGAATATTGATTACGAGGAGAAAATGCTGGATGATTATGAAAAAGCTCTTTTCAAAAGTATCATTCAAACACTTTCAAGCGATGCAAATGCCGGGAAAATATGGCATACAAAAACATTACTTTCTCCCGATGGAACGAATTTGATTGAATTGGGTTGGGATATTAAACCAATTGATCAGAATATTAAAGATTTTGTGGAAACACAGATTAAGATTGCCGATAAAGCAGATAGTGCAGTTTCTGCAGCAGTGGGTATTCATAAATCTTTGGGAGGTATAACCGATGCCGGTAAATCCGACAGCGGATCTGAGCAGCTATATGCTTATACAATGTTTAAATTAATTGGCGTGAAAATGCCTGAAATGGTAGTAACAAGAGCAATAAACGAAGCTATCAAAATTAATTTTGGAAAGAAAGGTCTGATGTTAGGTTTCTATCACGAAGAGGCGCAACGCCAGGAAGATCAAAGTTCAAAAAATCGAGTTAAAAATAATCCAGCATAATGAAAATAGAAATTTTATTCGACAAAGAAAATCCTGATTCTTCAGAAGTTTTAGAAGTTCTGGGAATAAACGATGCTGATATTAATATTAATCATATTTGGCAGCAGTTACGGACAGCCACAAAAAAAATAATAAAAATTATCGGACAAAATAATTATGATAAAGCTCTGCAATTATACAATGATGAAGAGTTCGATGATGAATACTTATCAATTGTTCGATATGCCATTGCATTGGATGCTTTCCGCCATTATGCCCCGCTTACAGATCTCGCCTTTACGTCACAGGGAAGATCTTTCAGGAATGATGATCACAATCGGGTTCCGTGGGAATGGCAGATAGATAAATCTGATGCAGCAATGGAAAAATCTTATTATGCTATTGTCAATGAAATAATAGAATATATTATTGATGATGAAGAGATGGAGCAATCAGATTCTATGGTACAATTTTCAGGATTATTTGTTCCAAATATTGATGAATTTCAGAAGTATGTACATATCAATGATTCATATCTTCTTTACTTTAAGCTAGCCCCATCCATAAAGCTATTTGAACAAAAGGAGATTCTGACCAGAGTAGGCGATAAATTTGAAGAATTCAAAGAAAGTAAAAATTCATATATATATGGATTGATCCAAAACAGTTGTGTTCATTTTGCCATGAAAGATGGCTTGAAAAAGCTCTCCGTACAATTGTTTCCGCAAGGCGCGATGAAGACTGAGAAACCTCATAAAAAAGCTGCTACCGGTTACGATATTGAATCTACAGTAAATTACTATGATACAGAACTCAGATCACTTTTGCTTTCCATTGAAAATGAAGTGAAAAAATCTAAAGGACTTTTAGTAGAACGCCGTCCGATAAATTTTAATGCCACAGATGGCTTTGTAACAATGTAAATAAGGTTTATGCATATAATTGAAGTTTTAGAATTAAATAAGCGGTTTTTGATTCCTGAAAATATGGGAGAATGTGATCGCCGTCAATACCTTGACATGTCAAAGCTGGTTTTAATGTACCAGATGGCAGAAATAAACCTCACTGAATTTCGTTCCCTGGGTTTTTATTCTCTTATGAATATGGTCTATGAAAAAAGTCAGTCATCCGAAGCGGAACTGGAAAAAATGCAGAATGTTTATACTTGTTCCGAACTGTTGGATTCTTTTTTTACAATTGATGCTGAAAACAGGATGCATCTTATTCAGGAATATACACACAATCCTATAAAAAATGTAAAATATAAGGCCATGACTTTTGTGGGGCCTAAAGATCAGTTTCAGGGAATGACTTATGGCGAAATGGAAGACGGATTGGGAGAGCTGAATAATTATATCAAAACCGGAGAAATGGAAAGTCTGATTAAGCTTTTTGCGATTTTCTACAAAAGACCTGGAGAAAAATATAAAGTAATCAACATGGAAAAGCGTGTGGAGTTCTTTAAGTTTCTTGATGTAAGATATATTTACGGTTTTTATCTATTGTTTGTTTCATTTTTCAATTATCTTACTACCCAATGTCAGCTTTTGGTTGACGGAAAAGAAATTGATATTACTTTAATTTTCAGCCAAAAGCCAGAAACCGGAGAAAGTTCAAGCCAGGATGATCCTGAATCGCTCGGCTTGCGGTCCACATCTTTCCAATTGGCGGAAAGTGGAGTTTTCGGAACCCTAGAAGAACTGAGAGAAAGTGATGCCTTTGAGGTATTGATCAGGATGTACGATCTTGTTGTTCGTAGCATGAAAGAACAAAAAGAACTGGATAATTTAAAAAATAAAAATAATAACGGTAATGATTGATCCAAATACACTTCGGGAAAGAATCTCTGAGATAAAACCTGAAATTACCGAAATAAAATCAGTGAAATTTGTAGTTGATGATGATGAGCTTGCAGCAGAATTGAAAGATCATTCTGTAAACGATAATGTATTGCTTGTTGTGGTTATTCCTTCTTTCAATGGCTTTGGTAAGGAGGATGAAAGTGGTATAAGAAGTTTTCTCCAATTTTTTTTAATGGAAAAAATAGATACTAAGAATTTCAAAACTCAGGATCAGTATATTGAGGTTTTCCAAAGAGTTTTACTTGTGGTTAAAAAATTTCTTAAACTGATCTTTCCATCAGCAGACAGTGACGAAGCTGTAAATTGTCAATCAATGAATTTAGATTATTCATCGTTAAAGATCAATCCGGTTACAAAAAAATCTCAATGCAACGGATGGATGATTGAAGTTGACGAAGAAAAATATGAAGATTTTTAGCCATGGATCTTATCGAGAACAGAAAAGGAAATGAACGGATGATATTTAATGCATTCGTCCAGCGCACATTACAGGATCATTCAAAAAAGATGTATGATTATCAGCAGAAAAATATGGCTCCGTTCTCAGATAAAAGTTATGAGAAAAGAACGTTTGAAGTCAATGATACTACTTTAATTTATCGTCATAAAGGGCTTTTAAGACTTATGGAAATGAAGAGGATTGCGTATCCAAATTCTGTCATAAAATACAGGCAGAAAAGAATTTATCCTACTTACAATAAAGTATTTACTGCGCATTATAGTGCAATTATGAAAAATCTCGCTTATAATTTTGCAGAAGATATTGTCTCTGAACTCAAAGGGGAGGTGGAAAATAAAACGAAATAATGTTCGTTTTATCGGTCATTTTAATTATATTTGTGAATGGACCTAAAATTTTATCAGGATTTTTTTAAAATCGTTAACACTTCAGCTTTTTGTGAAAAATACGGAATTACTTATGATCATTTGCGAAAGGTTTTAAAGGAAGAAAAAGGACGTCCTTTAACTGAAAAATTGGATAAACAATTGAAGGATGCAATTAGTCAATTTAAAAGAGAATATTAATTTTTCTATCTTTAGAGAAAATTAATTCCATGAAATCATTATTAACATCTGTATTTTTATTTTTATCACTCATTTTTTTTGCACAAGAAAAAAAAATAATAAATTACTCTGAAGTAATCAAAGTAGATTCTACAAGAAATGCTGAAAACCTTTATGCTCAAGCTAAAATGTTTTTCGTTGATGCATTTAAAGATTCCAAGGCAGTAATACAATTAGAAGATCCCGTTAATAAAACTATAATTGGTGAAGGAAGTATTCCTTATAGAAGCAGGTATCTTATAGGTAGTGGTACAACTGTTGGAAAAATAACATTTCGCATAAGTATTGCTTGTAAAGATGGTCGTTACAAATATGATGTAGGCAATTTTAATCACGAGGGTAAAAGTATGTCTTTTGGTTACATAACAGATGAAGAAGATCCTAAAAATGAATTCGGCCCTACAGGAACGAGGATTAAGGTTTATAAAGAAATGAAAGACTTGATTTCAAGTCAATCCGAGGCATTGACTAAATTTTTAAAAGAATATATGAGTCAAAATAAAGTAACTGGATCTCAGAATTGGTAAAAAAAACAGTCAGTTAAATCTGTTTTATATTGGTGTAATTTAAGAATTACACCTTTTTTTTAATATAAATTAGTTTTAACAAAAAAAAATACTTCACTATTGTATGAAAATGTTTACATTTGATTTAACCAATTAATATGGTGATTGCTGAATAACATTTTTGCTTAGTAATATAAAATTATTTTATACAATAAATATTAACTTTAAATGTTTTAAAAAATTATAATGAAAACAAAATTAATTTTAGCAGCCATCGTACTCATGGCACTTGTTTATTCTTGTAGTGATAGAGATGAACAAGTTTATCCAAAAGAAGATAAAACTATTAACAAAAGAGAACAAATTTCATCTGTTACAAGTAAGATTGAATCTGATTCTCTGAAAACTGAAATTATATTAGATGCACCTCAAACTCAAACACAAACACAACCTGGCAGTGGCAGTGAAGAGACTGTTAACCCGGGATCACTTGGTACGCCTCCTACTAGGCCGTAAAGATTATGTACATAAAAGAGTGTTCTTAACTTATATAGGCACTCTTTTGATGATCATTTCAGGAATACTACCTGTATTAAACAATTTAATATCTTTAAAAATCCCTTTAGCTACGATGCCTTATAAAGGCTTTGCTAATATGGATGTAGCCGTATTTCAATACTCGTTATTATTTCTACCTTTTACTTTGATACCGGCTGTTTTTTTAAGAGCATATTGGGTGACTTACATAATTCCAATTTTCACTTACATGAATATAATTTGTCTATACGAATTTTATCATCTTGGTATTTTAATTGAATCTGATTATATTTTTTATTCTACCGTAGCCGGTTTTTCTATTATAATCTTCTTTATATATGGAAATGTCAGAGAATATTTCTTCAGGCTTATTGAGTATGATAATATAAATAGAGAAATAGTAGAATTATACGAAAATGAATTTGTAACCGATGGAAAATGATACCTTTAAAATTTTACATGAACAGCTTAAAAAAGCTTATCAAAATGGAAGTATTAAGAAAGAAGTTTATTTACAAATTTTATTCTCCTTAAAAGAGGATAGAAAACAACGATTAGCAACTTTAGAACAGATTGCTTTTATATTGCCGAAAAGAAATCATCCGGTAACAGATCTTGAACAAAAAATGATTGAACTTAATGTTATTTTGTTTGAAAAATTTGGTAATATTGATGTTGTTTCTAAAATTGTAAATGATGTGTTCCGTTCAATGCCTGAAGATAACAAGGACAAAGAGACATTTTTAAATGTAGTTAATCATTTTGAGTATCTTGCGGAATTAATAAGCGGAAATCCTGCATTTCTAGAAATTATACTTGAAAGAAATTCTTATAAAACTTCTTAAATCTGTAGAATTCTACAGATTTTTTTGTGTATTAAATAAATTGTTTGCATCTTTGTCATGCGACATTCAATAATGACAGGGAAAGTCTATAAAAATCCAACAAATTTTTACGTTTATAATATATGCCTTGGCTGTAGTGGGTAATTTCCCTGGAAATTATTGAGTGTCGCAACTTCCCACGAAAGTCAAGGTCTTTTTTTGTGGGTTACAGGGAATTAATTTTTAAAAATTATAAAATGCGACATTCTAAAGAACAGGCTTCTGTAGCCACAGTAACTGAAAACAATGAAGAATTAGTAGTTGTTTTTCAAAATTTCAATGGTGTTTTCTTAGCAAAAATTTGCAATTCCAAAGACAATAAGAAAGAAACATATGCCTATGGGCAAACCGAATCTTCTGCACAAGAAAATGCAGTACGAAACTATAATCGAAAATATAAATTCTTATAAAGATGGAACATTACCGTAACAAAAAGGATTTAATTTCATTTGAAGGAATATATGTTGATGCAGGAAGTCTCTGGGAAAGAAATGGAGAGCTTATGACTTTGGTGGATGAAGATCAGTATGTAACTACTTTTTATGATAAGGAAGTATTTGATAAAGCAAAATAAATTTTTTGCAAATTGTTGTCTGATAGGCCGTCATTTATTGACGGCTTTTTTTGTGCGTCACAACTATTTTTATGCGTTCGCATTAGGTTTGTTCAAAATTAAAAGAATGGATAAATGGCATAAGAAATTTATTATCATGCAGATAATAATATTGATTCTGATGATTGCAATTCGGTTCTGGATTCCAGGTGAAGCTAAATTTTTATTGCTGATCGGTATGACTCTTTTTTTCTTTTTGGAGTTTGGCGTTCTGGAGAGACAACGCCGGGAGAATCAAAAAGCTGTATTTTATGAAAAATCCTGCCTGTTTGCTTTTGCAGATTTATTTTCTGTTGTGATTTTCTTTTATGAATTCGTACAGGTATTTCGGGATTATTTCTTACACCTACATTATCTGGATAATCATCATCCTTTTCTTCTGATCTACATCGTATTAAGAAAATTTTACATAATGAAAAACTATTCCTATGAGAAATAATGTTATAAAGCTCCTTAAAAATGAGGACAACAAAAGAGATAAAGTTCGGTATAATGAACTTTTGAAAATTTATGCAGCACAAGCCGGAGTACGCCAGGTATATCATTATCAGCTCGGTTACACTCCACAGAAATTAGAAAATCTGGTTTATGATATGAAAAATCTGTTTTTTATATCAGATAAAGATATTGCTGTTTTCAAAGAGACTGAACAGGAGCTGTCTTTGGATGAAGATAAAAACTTACAAAAACATCTGGTTCAGGGTAATGCAGATGATATTCAAAAACAATCGAAAGAACATGACGAATTGACTGAAGCAAAAAAAAAGGCAGAGGAAACAATTGAGGCGCTAAGACTCAAAGATAATCTGGATGTAATGGAAGGAATGAAATTCCGAGATGAATATCCTTTTTTGAATGAAGAAAGCACCCCTATGGAAATTAAAGCCCTGGTGACTGATAAGATCACAGCGTATAAGAATTATGCTGCGTCTCATGCGGAAATTCTTGCTGCAGAAAATGACCAGGATGCAGAAGATAAGCTGTATGAATTAGCGAAGTCGGCTTTAGCTCATCATGAAGTTAATCAGGACATCAAAAAAGAGCTTGATTTTTACCGTGATAGTAACGGGCGAATTTTGGGAGAGCATCCAAATTTAGAGTACCTACGCGTGAAACAGGATGTTTTTGATATGACTGAGGCTGATCTTGTAAAAGGTAGAGGAAACGCACAAAAGAACATCAGCAGATATGAGACTCAAGGGAAAACCGAGCTTCTTGCAAAATGGAAGTACCGATTGGGTTTAATCGAAGAAAGACTCGTAAATGAATTTAATCACAAATTCGATAAAAAATAATGCTTTTCAGTAAGGGCGATATCGGGGTAAATTCTAATAACCAAGAGGCGGAAACTAATGATTCCGCCTTTACCTCTAAATTCCTGAACATCCATACGGAACGCATAGAAAATCTCCGAGGAGATCTTCAGCGATTCCCGGAAGATGGGGAAGGATTTTTTTTGCAGACAATTCAGTCTTTCAATGCGATTACCTTCGTCCTTAAAATTGCTCATCATTTTTTCATTGAAGAATTATATGCAACTACGTATTCAGTCTCAATGAAAGTTGTGACAGCTCTTCAGGAACTTCAGAATAAAGGGAAAATCGGGAAAATAACATTGCTGATTTCAGATTCTATGATGAGTAGAAATCCAAAAGTGTGCGATGCCATTAATTCCTGGGCGAAGACCGATGGAAATATTACGGTTATCTATTCTTGGAATCACAGCAAATTTACTTTGTGTAAAACAAAGGGAGATTATTTCTGTATCGAAGGCTCAGGAAATTGGGGTGAAAATGCCTGTTATGAGCAATACTGTTTTATTAATTCTGAAAAAGTGTATGAATTAAGGAAAGGACTCTTCTCAGAATGCAAGGTTGTTTATAGAGTAAACTGATGAATTTAGAAAACAAAAATAAGGTAATTCCTGTCTGGTGTCCTCTCTCTGACGAGGCTTTGGAAATGATAGAAACGCTTTCTGCGGCTGGAAACTCTGCCGACAGAATATCAGATGTATTGAAAACCGATAAGCGTTTATTTCTACATGATTTTAAGACTTCAGGAACTCCGATTTTTGATGCGTACCAAAGAGGTCTTATTCTCAATCAGACGGCCGTCAATACGGTAACTCTTGAAAATGCAAAGAAAGGAAATCTTACGGCGATTCAGCAGATCAATAAAATTTGGGAGGCCCAGAACCTGGAAAATATTAAGAACGAAATTTTTAATGCTGAATAATGGATTTTAACGATATAGAACTTGATGATCTTCTGGAATGGCTGGAATTTGGAGATCCTAAAAATGTTCCCCAGAAAATTGCATCATATATGTTCATGCTGGAAAAGATTTGGGGAATGTATAAAAGGATGTTTGAGTTTCCGAATATGGAATCTATTATCAATCATCTTATTATTGTTGATAATCTACAGAGGTTCCAGGCTAAAAAGCTGGTAACGGATGCGCTTACATATTTTGCCTCAGAAAATCAGCTTTCAAAAAAAACATGGAAAGAACTTATTGCAGATAAAATGCTGAAGTCTTTTACTGCAGCGATTCGTGTGGCAAAAACTTCCCGAGATTTCAAAGACGCCGCAATTATCCTGAAGGAAATGGCAAATGTTCTGGATCTCGATAAAGAAGAAATCGGAGAAATGGAAGAGGATATCATGAAGCAGATTCAGATTTTAACTACGGATATTAAGATGTTTGGTGAGGAGCCTATCGACCGAAGGGAATTGGCAACATTCATCGATTCGCTTCCAGATGTTCCGGAAAAAGTAAAAGCTGCAGCAAAAGAAGAGGTAGATAAATTCCCGCTTAAATTCTTGAATTACGAAAATAATCCGAGAAATGGCATCTAACAGAATATTTGAAGAGGCTACAGGCACATATAAAGGAAATGCTGAATATCAGTACGTAAACAGTGCCGGTATGGGAATCGAAGTTTTCGATCCTACGAATCTTTATATGATCGGGGGAAGAGGAACCGGGAAAACTACCCAGATCCAGGCAAGGAGATCAATCCGGATAATAAAAGCAATGCCGACTGCTTATTTCGCTTTTGTCGGCGATTATTACACAAACCTTCTGTCAAATACAATTCCGTCCATGATCAAAGGATGGAATGATTTAGGGCTCAAAGAAGGGACGCATTATGTAACAAATGATCGCCCTCCCTCAAGCTTTAAGCAGCCTTATAAAAAGCCTTTAAGTTATAAACATACAATTTCATTTTACAACGGTTGTTTTTTTAAACTTGCGTCCATGGATGTTGTTTCTTCCATGGCCGGAGACTCCTATCAGCATATTTTCGGGGATGAAGTAAAATACCTGGACAAAAATAAGCTTGATAAACTTTTACCTGCAGCAAGGGGTGAGAAAATGCGTTTCGGACATAGTCATTATTATTTGGGCAAAACCTTTACTACGGATATGCCGAATATCCTTAATTCAAATGAGTATGACTGGATTCTTGAACAGGAAAAAAATGTAGATCCGGAACAGCTTAAAAATATTTTGTACGCTTCATTAGTTGTAAATGAAATAAAGACAGCTTTGGTAAAAGCTTACGTAAAACGCGATCAATTAGAGTACGACAGGCAGAAAAGATCTTTTCACCGTTGGAATCAGCGATTGGCTAAAGTGAGAATGAATTCCACTTTATTCGTAATGATCTCCACTTTCGCGAATGCTGATATCTTGCAGTTAGATTATTTCAAAGAACAATTGAAAGTTTTAGGACCTGAGCAATTCCGTCCTTCAATTCTTACAATGAAGCATGAAATAAAACAAGGAGAAAAATTCTATCCTTATTTATCAGCAAAGAATTTTTATGATGACGGGCTTCTCCTTGAATTTTTTGATCCTTTCGGTTTCGGCGATAAAATTGCTTTAACATCTTTGGGTCTAAGACACATTAATCACAGGCAAAAGATTGAGGCCGGAATGGATTTCGGAGATATGATGTCAATGGTACTTGGTCAGGAGCAGGGTTTTATACAGCGCATCTTAAAAAATCTTTATACTCTTGAGCAGAGTGAAAAAGCTATTGCAGCATTATTCTGCGAATTTTTTAAAGATCATAAAATGAAGGTTCTCGATCTGTACTATGACAGATCCGGGAATCAGTATCAAAAAATCGGAAGAGATATGGCTGGAGCTGTACAGAGCGCTATTATTGATGAAAGTAAAGGAGCTTGGAAAGTTAACTTAATGAACCGAGGCCAGCCGACTATATATCAGGAGGAAGAATTTAATTTAATGAAAGGTGTTTTAAGTGAGGTGAATTCTAAATATCCAAAGTTACTAATTGATTTGTTCCAGTGTAAAGAGTTAAAAAATTCTATGGAGATTTCAAAACAAATTATCAAGCCGGATAAAAACGGAGTGAAAAGAATAAAAAAAGACAAAACTTCGGAAAGTATGCCGATGGAGCGTCGGCCGATGTGGTCTACGAACATGAGTGATGCTTTAAAGTATTATATGTGCAGACCGAAGTATATGGACATTATGAAAAAAACACATACTTCCGGAGGTTCTTATGCTCCGGTTACTCATTAGAATTCAGTATTTTTTTTAGAGTGAAAAAATGCCTTTACAATAAAGAAACAAAACAATTAGAGTTTTCAAATGATAATTATGAAATGATTTAAACTCTATAAATAAAAAACCATCACTGTAAAGTGATTCCGCAGCTCGGCGAGACGTGAAACGGCGAAGCCGAAAATTTTTTTAAAAGCAAAAAGCACCGTAAATCGGTGCTTTTTTTATCCCCAGAGTTTTTTTGCCAGGTCAAATTTTTTCTGAAATTCGTTTACGTCCTTTTTTGCATAGGTCAGGGAAAATGAGTGTGAACGTTCATATTTTCCAGATTTAAGCCCTTCGTGACGTTCTTTTGCTTCTTCCAATTTAAATTCAAAGTATTCGATACTTTCAGGCATTGATAAGTTTATTTCATTGGCTTTTTTTGCCCAATATTCTGCCTTACTTTCATGGGATGAGGCTTTGTCACTGTATTCAACACTTTTTCCCATTGCGGACCAGCTTTTTTCTAATGTTTTCCTGTGGTGTGCTTCGCTGTGATGTCCTACTAAAATAGGCTGTCCCATTGGTATATGCTTTACTAAATCATGAGATCTGTTATAATGTTCTGTAGATTTTTTTTCGGCAGAGGATGCCCAATCCTCATATTTTTCTGCTTTATTTTTCGCCCGTTCCTGAATATTAAAGCCGTCCGCCCTAATGATAGAATAATAAAAAAAACCGTCTTTCTCATAAATGAGGTTGTAAACTATACTCTCATTTTCTTTGCCGTATTTGGTAGATACATTTATCACCTCTCCTTTTGCGTGTCTTTCGGTACATTTGGCGAGAAAAACATTCGGTATATATTTGCTGTATGTATTCATTTTATTGCTTTTAAAATTTCGTTTGAAACTGCTTTTTTCATTTGTAAAAGAAGACTTTTTATCTCTTCCTGTTTTTGAATATTACTTTCAATTTTCCGCAATTGAAGGTATTTTTCATTTACTCTTTGGTCTTCGTGGATTGCGTTTGTGACAATTGGATAAATGATATTTTTATAATCCTGTAAGGTCAGAAACGGAATGACAGAACCGCCAATAAAAGGTTCTAAAATTTTGCTCTCAAAAACGATGTATAAAATTTCAAAATCTACATTTCGGTAGGTTTTAACTTCCCAACAATTCGCAATCGGCTTTAAAAGAGGTCGCCCTGCGTTGTTTCCTACGGACTGAATATAAAATACTGTTTGGTTATTTTCGGGCGTAGAAATCGCCCCGTTAAAAACTTTTATTT
>CBFGVN010000044.1:0-15244 GCA_965651845.1 uncultured Chryseobacterium sp.
AAAGGACATTGCTGCCTGCTAAAGCGATGGTCTTTAAGCACAGAACGAACATCTTTATAATTCGAAACCAACCAAGCATTATCACCATAAGGAGGCCGTACCCATAATAATTGTTTTAATCGGGTGAGTTCTTTTAGCAGAGGATCTACTTCAAGACGGGTATAATCTACTCCTTTTATGGGAAACGAAATTGGGCACCTGCCTTCATTACCAAGCATTTCCCAGGTATTTTGCAGAAATCTAATGCAGTTTTCCAGATCATTTGCCTCGGAAATTTTTTTCCAGCCTGATGGAAGCGGAGAATCTTCATCAAGAATAGAAAATTCGTAATCCTGATTACTGATTGCATTAAAAAAATGACGTTTCATATTAATTTATGATTTTTTTATTTTAAAATTTATTTCAGATCATGTTACATCTCTGCTTACGCCGATTGATTATTTTGGTGTATACGCAGTTCTTGTCTGCTCAAAAAATGTTTGGCTAGAAAATAGGCACCCACTACATAATTGATTACAATCTTGTAGGGGGAAAATAAAGCCTTACATGTCCATAAAGGAGGATGAGCATCGATATCCATCAAATGTTCTTTATTTTTTTCCAGATAAGCAAAACCTTTCTGAATACTTACTAGTACTTTTTGCAATAAATCGACATTGGTAAATATTTCCTGATTTTTATAATAATCTAGATAATGCACAAGTGCGATCAACGCATAAGCTGTTTCTTCCATAGTAGCTCCGTATTCCGGATAAGTCTGAAATCCTCCGGACTGCACTTGTTTTGTAAGCAGCCAATTGACTGCTTTGTGATGAATGTCGGTCTTTCTATTGGGATATTCATCCTGATATTTTATGATGGTATAGATCACCCCTTCTGCTGTATAAATAGGAGAGCTCATCCATTTGTCTGTCCAGTATGCACTATCTGGGTTGTCTTTAATAGCTTTATTTTCAAATAAGGATATAATGTTGTCCCACATTTCGGATTTCTCGGATTTTTTGGCTTTTTTACTTTCAAGAATAGCCTGCAAAGCATGTACATTGGCACTTACGGAAGCATCTTTTTCGTGATGATAGGTTTTAAAGTATTTTCCTTCTTCTACATACCAATGCTTTATAGTCTGGATTGTAAATTGAGATTCTACATCAAGATAACTGAAGCTGAAAGCTGCTCTGGCTGTATCGTCACAATCCGGCGGAAAATCTTTTGCAGATCCTGTTCCTTCATCAGAATAGTTTTCTTCTATCATCTGAAGAAGAGGTTTGAGATGATCAACAATGAACTGCTTGGAAAAATCACAATTAATGAGTGCCCCGATAATCCAGATACTTTCAAATATATTCATTGGATACGTGATTGGGAAACCTCTGTTGCCGGTTGCTTTTTTAGCGTTTTCAAAGTATTCCAGAATTTTGAGATCGGGATTTAATTTATAGATGGTGGCGGTTCCTGAAGGAGAAGACATAAACTGGCCGTTCTTGCTGATGAAATGATTTAAGACATTGATGTCTAATAAATTTTCAGGTAAAGATTCTAATGAAAACCAGGTCGCACTGGGCTTTTTCATAGAAAAATTGTCCAATTTTTGTCTTCTGATACTTTCATAATTTGAAAGAAGGCTTTTAAGGACTTGTTTGTCTTCTGTCCATAGCAGATCACTTCTTTTTTCTGTCTGCGAAAGCAGCAGTTCTATCTGAGCCGGAATAATCATTTCTGAACCCACAAAGTTTATTGTGTCATCCTTAATAACAGGAATCGTTTTTTTGAGAAACTGCAGGCCTTTACTGATTACCTCGTCGTATTGCCATGTTACATTGAACTTTAAAAGAGCATTAATTAATACCAATGTGCATAAAAAGGCTTGATGGCTTACTGCAGATCCTTTATAAATGGGCAGATCCTGCCATTCCTTACTCTGTAATTCGATCATTTTTAGAAGCAATTCCGGGAATAAAGGTTTATTATCTTTTCCTTGAATAGAGGATACCAAAACTGTTTCATAAATGGATGGACTCATCTGCAATTTTGAGTTGATGATAAAATCAACAAACTGCGTAATAAGTTGATGGTCTTCTTTGTTGGCTGGTGCCTGTTTTACTGCAAAGTCTGTTTCTGTTTTCATGATGTGATGGTGTTTTAAATTGTTAATATTATAATTTAGGGGCAGGGAAAATTCCTTTTTTAATAAAATATTCTATATACTTTATGAGGAGCTGCTTTTCTACTTTGGGCTGCTCGATTTTATTCTGTTTTATTTCATTTTTGATGGTATCTATACAATAATTGGAACTTGAAAACCGGAAGATATCTTCCAAAGAATCACTCAACAACATTGCTTTTTGTAATTGTTCCTGATTTCTGTTTTCGGATGCGTAATATTTTAGTTTATACTTCCATAGCTGATAATTCATCTCATCCAAATAATAACCCATGCTTCGAAGCGTGTTTATTACCGATAAAATGATGGTTGCCCGAGAAGTGTACGATTGAATCTGCCACATAATCAACCGGGATAAGATCAATAAACTGATATTTTTCCTTTTTAAAAACAGGAACAGCTTCTATTACTAGCATTGCAGCAACTAATTGCCATAAGGCATCATTTTGATTTCCGATACCGTTTTTTGTCAGTCCACTTATTCTTCCCGGCCGGAATATAGAAACCGGAAGCCCTTTTTTATGGGCAGATAAAAGCATTTCTTCTTCTACCCATTTATTTTTTGTATATCCGTTTGGTAAAATTTCGTCTGCTTTTAGCCGCTTATACTCAGGAAGCATTTTTTTAGGTTTATTACTGTTGAATGCAGCAGCAAGTGTTGAAACATAATAGATGGGTTTTGTTTTATAAAGAGCCGCCAAACGAAGGATTTCATAAGTGCCTTTAATGTTTGTTTTTTTTAATTCTTCATAAGAACTTACACTACTGATTTTTGCTCCATTATGATATATGCAGTCTAGTTTTTCAGCGAGTTCACTAAACTTTTCTGAGGAAAGCCCCAAATTATCTGCTGAAAGATCTCCACATAAGGGAACGATCCTGTTGTTCTCCAATAAATGTTCTAATCTATAATCGGATAAATTCTTTAAGATACGCTGTTTTGCAGCCTCAACAGAAGAAGCGCGAACAAGGCAGTAAAGTATAGCATTGCTGTACTTTGTTGATAAGGAATTTATTAATGAGGCTCCCAAAAAACCAGTTGCCCCAGTTAATAAAATAGATTTAGGTTCTGCATCAGTATAACTATAAGATCCAGGATCTATGATGATTGAATCGGCTATTCTTGCATCTGTATATAATGTATTGTCGGTATTGCTGGCAGACAAGCTTGTTTTTGCTGGCATGTCTATTATTTTTCCTAATTCGGCAATGGTAGGATATTGAAAGATCATTCCTATCGGTAAATCGATACGGCATTCCTGATAAATTCTGCTGATAAGCTTTGCTGCTAAAAGAGAATGACCTCCCAAATCGAAGAAACTTTCTTGGGTACCGATCTCTTTTATATCTAATAGTTCTGAGAATAAATGAAGCAGCTTGGTTTCTGTAGGGGTAGCGGGATGAATATGATCATCAGGCTGAAGAACTACAGCATTGTTTAATCCCGAATAATTTATTTTACCATTTTTAGTCAACGGAATATTTTTAATTACTGAAATCATTGAAGGTATCATGTAAGATGGAAGTGTTTTTTTCAAAAAATCCCGTAATTTTTCAGAACGTATTGTTTTCTGATTATCATTGAGACTTACATATGCCTTCAATACACTGTTTCCTAGTATATCTTTTGTGAGTTTCACAGCTGCTTTTACAACCTCAGGATACATTTCCAATACGCTCTCAATTTCATGAGGTTCTATAAGGAAACCTCTTATTTTTATCTGATTATCGGCGCGCCCCATGAATATAAGATGATGCTCTGGTGTCCATCTTACCAAGTCTCCGGTGCGATACATCCGTGATCCATTATTTCTAAAAGGATTGGGTAAAAATCTTTCAGCTGTCATTGCTGGTTCATTTTGATAACCGCGTGCTAAACCCGAACCCGAAATATACAGCTCGCCACACACACCTACAGGAACCGGTTCTAGAAATTTGTCTAGTACGAAGACTTCTGTATTTGCAATTGGGTGTCCTATATCCGGTATTGCATCCTTTAGAAAAGGCTTGCTTAGCGTAGTACATACTGTTGATTCGGTTGGGCCATAGCCGTTAATTATTGATCTGTTATGAGTCCATTTGGTAAGCATATTGCCATTAGGTGCTTCTCCGGAAACGATAATCACTTTAAGATCAGTCATTTTTTCATTGTCCATAAGATTGAGTACAGCAGGTGGAAGCGTAGCATGAGTTACTTTATATTCTGTAATTGTATTTATCAAATTCTTTCCTGCCGTAAGCATTTCGACATCGGCGAGGATTAAGTTCGCACCCGTTAATAGACTGCATAATTCCCAGAAAAACCCGTCAAAACTTTGAGATGCAAATAATAATACACGGCTGGATTCATTTACTTTATATTGTTTTTTTTGCGCTTCAACGATTTGAGTTATTCCGGTATGCGTTACCACTACAGGTTTAGGAACACCAGAAGATCCGGAAGTATAAATAATATAAGCTGGAGAAGCAGTAAGTAATGGCGCTGTTAATTCATGCTCTTCTATTTCGTAATCGGGTAAATTATCGATGAGATCTATTATTTCCGGTGTATTTACTGCTATAGTTTCCACCTCACAGGCTGAAAAAAATGATTGAAGCTCGGCGGTTGTGAGTAAAACTGAAACGGTAGACTTTTTCAGCATATATTTGATGCGTTCTTGTGGAAAGTCTTTATCTATAGGCATATAGGCAGCGCCGGATTCTAGTACGGCCAAACACGCAACGATCCAGTCTATTGACCTCGGTAATGAAATCGCCACTATCTGTTCCGCACCTATACCTTTTGAAATCAGAAGACGGGCAAGCTTGTTCACCGCAGATTTCAATTCTTTATAAGTGAGAATATTTTCTTTATATATAAGAGCTATATTTTCTGGAGTTAGATTTGCCTGTTCCTGAAATAAAGAAGCAAAGTGTTTTTCTGTGCATTCAAATATTTTTGGCTTTGTTAAATCTATTATTTCATGAGGATTTATTTTTATGGTATCTATTTCCTGCTCAGGATTTTCTGCAATACTTTCCAGAAGAGAGATATAACTGTCTACAAAATGATCGATGGTAGAGGCCTTAAAAATATCGGTATTATATTCTATAAATCCTTCTATATCTTTGTTGGAGCTTTCTTCTGCGAATAAATTAATGACCATATCAAACCGACAGCTTTTATTTTCCATTAATTCAAATTGGGATTCTAAGTTCTCGATATCAATATTTGTCTGCAATTTATTTTGGAAGGCCAAAACGATCTGGAAAATAGGATTCCATGATGTATTTCCGGACTGCTTGAGCTCTTGTACCAAACGTTCAAAAGGAATATCCTGATGGGCATATGCCGATAGATCCTGTTCTTTTACTTTTTTCAATAAAATCTGAAAAGTGGGATTTCCGGAAGTATCTACCCTTAAGACCAAATTATTTACAAAAAAGCCTATAAGGTCTTTAATTTCCGAATTTTTTCGTCCGGCGATTGGTGCCCCGATCACAATATCATTTCCTACATTAAAACGGCTAAGCAAACAACACAAACCGGCATGTATTGTCATAAACAACGTTACATTATGATTTTGAGATAATACAAGCAGGTCTTGATGTAGTTTTGCACAAATTGTAAATTTTCTTCTCTTTCCGTTGTAGGATGGCTTTTCTGGGCGGTAATAATCGGTTGGCAACGAAACTAAAGCAGGTAAATTATTCAGATTTTTTTTCCAATAACTTAATTGTCGATCAATAGCTGAAGCATCCTCAGAATCTTCCGTAAATGTTTTTTTCTGCCAAAGAGCAAAATCAATATACTGTACAGGTAAAGGATCCCAATGGGGAAATTTTTTTTGCAAACGGGCAGAGTATGCTGCAGACAGATCTTTCCAGAATGGGGCAAAAGACCAGCCATCAAACGCAATATGATGTATAATAATTAATAAAATATGTGTAGTTTCATCTATAGACAGAAGTTTTGCTGTAATGGGAATTTCTTCGGATAAGTTAAAGGCATATTTTGAAGCATGATCCAAAATATAATCTACATTGGAAGCGTTTACGTTGATTACTTCCATCGTCACTTTGGCATTTTCTTTTACGTGTTGGTATGCAATCCCTTCCTGTTTATAAAAAGTCGTTCTTAAACTTTCATGACGTTCCACTACATCATTCAGCGCATCGGCAATATCGGTTTTGTTCAGCTTTCCTGAAAGCCTTACGGTAAATGGAATGCTGTATGTTTCATTGGGGCCTTCAAGATCAAAAAGAAACCAAAGTCTCTGTTGCGAAAAAGATAACGGAATGTGATGAGGTCTGTCCTGTTTTTGTACAGGAAAATCGATTTGAGAATTAAAATCAAATTTTTTAATGAGCATAGAAGCTGTAGGATTCTCAAAAAATGTTTTTATAGGAATTTCAATGTTTAGCACATCACGTAAACGATTTGTTAAAACGACCACAGATAAAGAATTTCCTCCCATTTCAAAGAAATTTTCGTCCGGTAATACCTCTGATAATCCTAGTGTTTCTGCAAATAATTGGCAAACGATAGCTTCCATATCAGTACTTGCTTTTCTTCCATCAGAGTTTTTAATTGAATTTAAAGCCAGTAAAGCTTCTTTGTTTATTTTTCCTCTTGAGGTTAGTGGCATTTTATTGATGGGAATGATCGTACTTGGCAACATATAATCAGGAAGCTTTTTCTGGAGGTGTGTCTTTAGCTGAATAAGCAGCTGGTTTATTTTACGTGAAATAGGAGGGTAGTTGGCACAGTTTTCCAAGTTATAGAAATTTGCCTGATCTTGATAAAAATCGTAAAGAGGCGTTGTTTCGAAAGATCTTTGCGTAAAAATAATGTCTACGATATCAGGATAGGCAGAGTGGGAGTGTACTATTTTTATGTTATAATTATTTTCTTCAGCCAAAACTTGAAAATCTTTGAATTTCAATTCGGAGTTTACAGGTTTTGTATAGGCATTTCTAATGGTTTCAAGGTTTTCATTGTTTAAAATCATTTCGTAGGCATTGCAGGAGGGGACTATTCTTTCGTTTGGGATTTCTGTAATGCGTAAAGACTGATGTTTATTTTCACTAAGAATGTTTTTCAGGTCTTGAAAATCAGTTTTATTCCAGTCAAGAATTTCTATCTTTCCGGAAAATGATAAATTATCCTGAGGTTTTTTATAGATAACAGCATCATATCGGTACTGAGACATCTCATTAATGAAATTTCCATCTTTAAGTTTTGTTTCAAACCCGGCAACGTCTGTCCTTTTTTTACTCCACAAACTGAAAAAACTTGGAGAAATCAACAATTCCGATTCCATCATCACATCGCGCTCAATAGCGGCTATAAGCTGGGTGGTTGTATCAATTTTTTTGTTGTGCAGATGAACTTCTGAATAAAACTGTCGTTGTAACCTAAAATCTCGTATATCGCCCACAAAGATTTTACCAGAAGGAGACAACAGATGCATCGCTTTTTGTAGAATACTTGTAAAGTATTGTATATCAGGAAAGTATTGACAAACAGAATTAATGATAATTGTATCAAACATTTGCTTCGGAAGCTGGTCTATTGAGTCTGCTGTTTGATGAAATAGCTTGATCTTGTCGGATAATGGATTATTTTTAAATGCTGTTTTGAGTTTATTAATTACGGTTTCTGAAAGATCTGTTCCCCAGTATATTTCTGTTTCGCTGTAAAGATGTTTCAGCAGCATTCCTGTTCCGATACCTATTTCTAGTACTTTTTTAGGTTTGAGGTTTCTAATACTTTTCAACGTATTTTCGAGCCATTCATCCATATGGGAACGTTCAATAGGATTATCTTCGAAACTGCTGTTCCAACCAACGTATTGATCGGTATCGGTTTCCAGATCAGATTCCTGATACACTTCATCATAAATTTTTTCCCATTCCCGAAGCTGTTCATCCATTAGTTGTTCATTATCTGATGATGCATTATAGTCGGGAACGATGTATGCCCGCATTACATTTCCGTTTTCAGTTCTCTGTGCTACTACTGCTGCCTGTGATACATTGGGATGAGACTGGAGTGCCTCTTCGATCTCTCCCAATTCTACTCGGAAGCCTCTTACTTTTACTTGCTGGTCTTTTCTACCAATAAACACAAGTTCTCTTTTTTCATTCCAATAAACCAGGTCACCAGTTTTATACATTCGTGAACCTTCTAAACCAAAAGGATCTGGTAAAAATTTTTCCGCTGTTAAAGCCGGTTGATTCAGATAGCCTTGTGCTAAGCCATTACTTGAAATATATAATTCACCAATTTCTTTTTCGGGAACTATTTCAAAATCTTTATTCAGAACATATGCATTCATGTTGTCCATAGGTTTACCAATGGGAATGGTCTTAAGGATTTCATTTGAAGGAATAGTGTAAGTACTAAAAAAAGTGGTAGTTTCTGTAGGACCATAGCAATTTACAATTTCTGTATCAGGTAGCTTTTGTTTCATTTTGTAAATGAAGTCGGATGAGCATTGTTCTCCGCCAACCAGAATTTGTTTCATATTCCCAAGGTTATTTTTGGGATCTTTAGCAAGGAGATTAAATAATGTTACCGTAAAAAAAGCTGAGGTAACTTTCTCATCATTAATAAGCTTTGTAAGATAGTCTACATTAAAACTATCTTCTTTTGCGACAATAATAGTTCCTCCTTTTAATAGCGGAACCCAAATCTCAAAAGTAGCTGCATCAAATGCAACTTGAGAGTGGAATAATACGCGATCCTGATTTTTAAGGTTCCACATCGGGTCTGAAACAAAACTGCTGATCGAGTGATGGGTAATACAGACTCCCTTTGGAGTACCGGTGGATCCGGAAGTATACATTACATATGCAAGTTGGGAAGGGAAGATTTTTTTTGATAAAAAAGGTGGTTTTTCTGTAGAAATTACGTTACCTGTAGCTTTTTGTGGACTTATAATTTTTAGCGGAAAATTTTCGTTTAAACTTTTTTTCTCACTTAAAATGACCTTGCATTTTGTTTCCGTAAGCATATGTTTCATTCGGCTTTCAGACTCATTTAGGTGTATCGGTAAGTAAGCGGCTCCTGCTTTAATGATGGCCAGAACCGAAATAATGAATTGCGCAGATCTGGGTAAAAGTATTGCAACTATTTCCTCTTTCTGTACACCGTTCAAGATAAGCTCATTAGCTAATTGATCGGAAAGAACATCTAACTGTAAATAAGTGAGTTTGTTATTTCCTTCAATAAGGGCAATCTTGCTGGGATGCAAATTTACCTGTTGATAAAAGTGGTAAACCAAGCTTTTTCTATCTTGCTCAATGAGACTTTTTTCTACCCAAAGTCCTTCACTGATAGTTTTTGAAAGTTTCATATTTAATTTTGATTTAAGGTTATTTTATTCACTAGAGTGTGTATCAAAGTTAATGTCACCTTTAAAAGAATTAAAAATAAAAGTGTTAATCAGTGTTAATAAGAAATGTTTTCTTTGCTATTAATTGTTAATTTGAATGTGTTTAAATTGTTGTATTTTAATTGTTTATGTTTTTGTTTTGTTAGTTTTAAGTTAGTCTATAAGTCTTATTTAAGTACTAATTTCCTTTTGCTCTGAATTATTATACATATCTTCTTAAGGCTATATTATTAATTTGGCAGAACTGAAAAATTTTATAGTATAATATAAGTTCTAAGCTTATAAATGACATTTAAATAATATTTAATTGAGATATCTGTGATGGGGATTTCAAAAGGAAAATTTTGAGATATAGAAGATGGGAAGGTACCCGGTTGTCACTTGTTAGGAAGAATACTTTTAAAGCATGGATTATTTAAATATTTCAATATTGAGGATTTTTTTAGAAGTTAAACGACATTCTCAGTTTGAATTTATTTTTTGAGTTTGAAAATCTGTTGTTTAGAAGGAATCATAAAAGAAAGTGTATTATTTCTTTGTAAAAAATAAAAAAACCTATATATTTGCACCAGTTAAAAACAAGCGCTCTTAGTCTTATTTAAAAAGTGTCCTATTCGGGGCCTACAAAATAAGAGAATAGTATATAGCTTATGGATAGGGTTTTTCTGAAAAGTACAAGTCCCGTCCGGATCGCAGAAGTTTTCTCAATTTCTTTTAAAAATTGATCCGGTAGTTCAGCTGGTTAGAATGCCGCCCTGTCACGGCGGAGGTCGCGGGTTCGAGTCCCGTCCGGATCGCAACGGCGTAGAAAGAAATTATCCTGTAAGCGCATTAAAGCTCATAAAGCCTGCATTTTTTTAAAAATGCAGGCTTTTTTGTTTTAGAGAATTTTTCAAAATTTTCATAAATGCATAGAAAGTTTGTGGCGCATTCGTGGCACTTTTAAAATGCAAAAAAAAGTGCCATAAGAATGAATTTAAGTATCTGAAAATCAACCTATGACATGGTGTACGCGACTTGACCCAAGTGAGTTTTTTTTCCACATTTATCACTTTAAATTTTTGTATCATGTTGGAAAAAAGCTATGGGCTAACATTTTTTTTAAAAAGCCCCAAAAACAAGAAGGATGTACAAAGGTATGTCCATGTGAGAGTTACCGTTGATGGCGTTCCAAGGGAAACTTCAACGAAGAGAAAATGGGATGCTTCCCGTTGGGATCAGAAAACAGAGCGTGCAACCGGAACTAAAGAAGATGCGAGGTCGTTTAATTTCTTTTTGGATTCTTTGATAACACAAATCAACCAATTTAAGGTAGATCATCGTAATCGTGGGAAAAGTATTACGGCGAGGAGCATTATTGATTTCATTAAAGGAGAGCATGAATCCAGATCTAAAGTTCTGGAAGAATTTCAAAAGCATAATGACCGGCTTGATGCTTTAGTAAAGAAAGATGAGCAGAAAAGGAAGCAAAAGGATGAGGGAATTGTAACAGCCCGGGAAGAAGAGATCGAGTACGCACCAGGTACTTATCAACGTTATGAAATTACCCGGCGACATGTTCAAAGTTTTATTCTGTATAAGTATAAAGTTGAGGACTTGGAGTTTCGTGAACTGGATTACGAGTTTATTAGGGACTTCGAATTCTTTTTAAAAACGGTAAAAAATCAGGCGAATAACACTGCTCTGAAATATATCAGTAACTTCAGAAAGGTGGTTAATGAAGCCATTGATAAAGACATCATAGCAGCTGATCCTTTTGCCCGGTTTAAAGGAAAAAGAACACGTGCAAAAAAGAGGGCTTTGACAAAATCAGAGCTGCAGCTAATAGAAAGAAAGGAGTTTAGCTCGAAAAGACTTTCTATGATTCGGGATATTTTTGTATTTCAATGCTATACAGGACTCTCTTATATTGATATTTTTAGATTGAAAAGAGCAGACATAAAAACAGGCATCGATGGAAACCTGTGGATCATGAATCGACGGCAGAAAACCGATACTATTACTGATATTCCGCTTCTTCCGAAGGCTTTGGAGCTGATTGAGAAATATAAAGACAATTCTACCTGTATTTCAAAAGGAAGTGTTTTCCCGGTTAAATCGAACCAAAAAACAAATGAATATTTAAAGGAAATTGCGGTGCTATGCGGTGTTTCAAGCAACCTTACGGTTCATAAAGCCCGACATACTTTTGCCACTACAGTTACTTTAGCTAATGGCGTTCCAATCCACATTGTGAAGCAGATGTTAGGTCACAGCAGCGTAAAACAGACTGAAGACTATGCAAGAACGGAACAAATTGCTATAAGTACTGAAATGATAAAGCTTGCCCAAAAACTTAAGGAAGAAGGCGTGCAGGATGGCGGAGATGCCGAGAGTGCAGTGTAGTGTACATTTGATAGGTTTAGAATGCTCGATTAAATACAGCAGATTGCTTCAAATGCTAGCAGCTTCATTACTTTATCAGAGGATATGTAGCAAAAAAATGTGGCTTTGACGATTATCAAAGCCACATTTGCTTAGAGAGATTGTTTAACTTTTATTATTTATAGGACAAGTGTCAGAAATTCGACTGTACTACGGTAGCCCGGATGATATGATGGCGTATATTTAATAATTCCGTAGTCTTGAATCTGCTTAAAATATTTATGATAAGTATGGGTATTATTAATATGAGCTACAGCCATAAGCCTGCTTCTGCTAACATGTATAACCTTTGTCTCGTTTTGAATATAAGCCAACTGCACTAATGCTGATAGAAGAGCCAGATGCCATACGTTTAATTGAGGGTTATCTGAGAGGTCCTTTAGAAAAAGGATCCATTGAGCTTCACTTGTTGTCATCATTCTTAAAAAGTTTGTTTAAATCCGTTCTACTGTAGTAATAGGTTCCCATTACTTTCCTGAATCTTATCTTTCCTGAAATACGGAGGTTCTGAAGCGTGGCAGGAGAAATATTCAGTATATTTCTAATAGCCTTACTTCGAAGCCAATCCTGGGATTTTTCGTCAGGTTTACTGTCTGATCTTGTAGATAGTTTTTTGTCGAGTATCTCCTCAAAATCGTGTAACAGAACCATCCTGAATTGCCTTAGATCTTCTTTTGTTATTTCGTCCATCTTTTCATTCTCTTTTAGGTTACTGACGATAAAAGTAGCAGCTGAAAAGAGACAGGTTATCAATTGAGTAGTCTTTGGCACTCAGAAGTAGTGTATGGAAATTCAATACGAGTTTTCTTAATCGTGATAACTCAGCTGGCTCAATGAGTGCAGTTTATTTATTGTGCGTTGGTAGCTGATGCTTTAAGGGTAAAAAGCCATAATGGACAAAAAATCATGAAGGGCATAAGCATACATCTTGAAACTAAGATTGATAAAAATCAGAGGTCTTATTCCGTCAATATTTGGGTATCAATAAAGAAGTGTATTGTTAAAACTATTATGTATCTGCGTTAACATCTAATTAACTGTTGAAACTTGTAAAAGTGTTAATTTGTTAACAGCACAACGATTCCCAAACTGGCGGCTATCCCGCGACCTTAATGTTTATGGAAAACAAGAAAAGACATTTGGGTGTTAATCCCCTAGAACTCAAAATAATTCCAAAACGAAAACGCTTTCCATTGATACAATCCAAAGGAAAATATTGTCGTTCAGCCATTTTGTTGCCGATATATCGGGCTGGCTTAAAAATACCTGCGACTGTCAAAAAAATCATTAATACGGTACGATCCGCAGGAGAAACGACTGTTGTTGAAAAAGAGAAGTCGGCCTTGAGAAGCTTTAACAATCAGGCATCCCTCACCGCATTGATGGCTATTATTTTCGGTGGTATTATTTATTCAGTCGTTCCGTCCACACCTTTTCTTGTTGCACTAATTCTTGAATCCTCTGCCTTTTGTGGCCTTATTTTTCTGAATTACCATGGGAAATTTGCGTACGCCAAAATAGGTATGTATGCAATCCATTCATGCAGTGCCATTTACTTTGGAGGCTGGCTGGCGGAAGCCCTTCCGGTTGATATGGTTACAACATTTCTCTTTATCTATTTAACCTGTTCAAGCTGCCAGGCATATAAATCATGGAAAGTGCGCTCCGTATTTATTGCTGCAACGATTCTTTTATCGACCCTTGTATATATCAACCGGTTTGTACAGTTTATTCCGCCTCAGCATTTTCCACCGGAATATCTTCCGTTATTTACCGTATTGTGCTGTGGCGGAATGCTGGTGCTTATTGTCTTTGTCATTGTGCAGATGATCCGTCAGAATGATAAATTAACCCGTGAAATGGAGAAAGCCAACCGGCATAAAACAGAATACCTGCATCAGACTTCACATGAGCTAAGAACACCATTAAATGCTATTGTCGGAAACTCGCAGTTCCTTTTTACCTTCCAGGAACAGTTACAGTCATTACAGGATGGAGAAGAAATATTGAAAGTCCTGACCGATGTTAGCGCTGCCGGCAAAATCATGACCGATATGGTCAATAACCAATTGGATCTGGCAAAGATTGAAGCGGGTAAATTTGAAGAAGTATGCATCACTTCTTTTTCTCTGGCTTCTGTTTTTAAAACCTGCATGGAGCTTAATACCACTTCTGCGAAACGAAGAGATGTAGATATTTTTTACGATCATGATGACCAATTGGGGTACGTTCAAAGTGATGAGTTGTCTTTGCTTAAAATAGTCAATAACCTGTTGTCCAATGCCGTTAAATTCACCAAAGAAGGCAGCAAGGTTTGGATTTCATCCTATCTGGAAGAGGGTAAAATGGTGCTTGTCTTCAAAAACTCCAGCAGCATTTCCAAGGAGAAAGCAGAAAGACTCTTCACGGAATATTCTTCTGAAAGAAATACCCAATTTGCAGGTACAGGACTGGGGCTGGTGATCACAAAAAAGCTCATAGAACAATTGGGAGGCTCCATTGTAATAGAAACATTGGCTGCCCATACCTCCTTTGTTGTAAAATTACCGTATACCCCTGCTCAAATGCTGACTGGAACATCAGTCATGTTTACTCAGCAAAAGAATGCTGATCAAAAAGAAACAGTACCGACAAAGGAAGACATTCCTGCAGCAGCTCTCACTCATAAACGCTTTAGTCGCGTAAAGATCCTTATTGCCGAAGATGATAGCATGAGCAGTGCCCTGCTGGAAAGAATTTTGCTGCAAGAGGGAGCCATCGTGTATGCTACTGAGAGTGCAGAGGAAGCGATTTCTGTTTTACCTAAATTCCGACCTGATCTCATCATCTCTGATAACAATATGCCGGGCATCGGTGGAATGGGGTTATTAAAACACCTACTGCTTGAATCAATTCCTGTTCCGATAATCATTGCCAGCGCATGTCCTGATGAAGACTTTTGTAAAACGTTCATAGAGGCAGGCGCAGAAAGCTATGTTTTAAAGCCGCTGGACATGGCCTTGCTGATAGCAACCTTATCAGATATCCTTACCAGGCATTCCGTAATTTCATAACATATTAGCCTCTGATCTTCAATTTTTGTCCAAAAAAGCTTTGCATCCTAAAGCAAATGGATTGATAGTGAGTACATTTATAGGAAGGAGAGTTGACTCATGCCGCTCATTACTTCCTCGAATCCCGCCCTAACTGCCGTGAGGGCATTAATCCATGAACTCCATATTATCTGGGAGTTTATCAACAATGACATTTGGGACACCATTCTCCCTTCTATGACGATTTT
>CBFGVN010000045.1:0-15201 GCA_965651845.1 uncultured Chryseobacterium sp.
GGACCATACATTTTATCCGTACTATTTTAAACTTCGCTGAAAGAAAAGGCATAAGGACTGCTGTCCGGGAGCTTGAAATGCGAAGAGAAAAACAGCAAAGAGAGATTATAACCCTTAGTGAACAGGAAATTCTTACCATAAAGCAGACCAATCTCCCTGAGGAATTGTTGCCGGCAAAAGACTGGCTTCTGGTAAGCTGCTATACCGGACAGAGAATATCTGATTTTATGGAATTTTCTACCGAAAAATTAATCCGGGTTGATGGAAAAACCTGTATTAGCTTTATCCAGAAAAAAACAAAAAAGAAAATGTTCCTTCCCTTGCACCCCATTGTTCTTAACGTACTTAAAAGAAACGGAAACAGCTTTCCTAAAAGACTTCCTGTTACCGAATATAACGAGCATATAAAAAAAATTGCGATGCTAGCCGGGTTAAAAGAATTTGTGAAGGCAAAAAAAAGAATAGGGCACCGAGCCAAAAATACGCTTTTAGAAAAATGGGAAGCTGTAAGCAGCCATATCGGCAGAAGAAGTTTTGCCACCATGTTTTACGGGAAAATTCCAACACCACTCCTCATGGAAGCCACTGGGCACACTACAGAACAAATGTTCTTACAATACATCAATCCTTTTGATAAAAATAAAATTTTATGTTTAAGTAGATATTTCGACAAAATTTATCTTAAGGAAAAGAAACTTCTTCATTAAAATACTTGCTAAGGCCTCATATAATTTGTACTATAAAATAAAAACGGGAATCTTTATAAAAGATCCCCGTTGGTAATGAAAATAGATGATGGATGAGCAAAATTAATAAGACATATAATATTTTTACTACTCCTAACAGAAAAGGCATTATTTATGTTTCAATTCATAATCTATAATTTTTCAATACCCTAATTTCTCTTAAAAATGAAAGACTAGTTTAATGTATAATAAAAGTACAAGAGACATTAATTACTCTATAAAATTTGAGAAATTTTTATTTAAGATTTCGATACTCTTCGTAAGACATTTCACCATTTTTGATCCTTTGTAATTCATCAATATGTTTGCTCATGTACTGATATATTTCAGGGTTGGGTTTAATAGAGCTTTTGGCAGTACCATTAAGTACAGTAGCATAATAATAAAAGAATTGATAGTCAAATTGCTGTGGAGTCATTATTGCTGGTGTCTGGCTTAGTAAATATCCTAGACGAACAGCAGATCTCCTTTGGGGCCAAGTCCCATGGTCTGCCATATTGGGAGTAGCGTCGGCAAAATTCATAGAATAATTGGTAACAACAGCAATCTGCTGAAAATTAGCCTGATTTCGTCCTAAGAAATATCCAGAAAACCCATCTGCCTCTAATTCTTTATCACGTGATATTGGTGCTCCCAGTGGAAGATGAAATTTGTACTGCAGTTGGTGTCCATATTCATGAGCTAAAATGGCAAGGTTTGCAATATTTCCAGCTTCATTTTTTGCTTTATAATACATAGGATAACCGTAGTAAATATAGCCTTGCGGATAAGATATGGCATTTAAATTAGCATTTGGATCAGCAGGATCGTTTACAAATTGCATAGGAGGAGTTGGTTGCCCCCAAAAAGAAGCAATATTTTTTAATTGATCATACATAAAATTTGTGTCTTCTGGGGTTAGTAGACTTGGAAACAGCAAAGCACCGGTTGACCAACCTTGCCCAACAAAACCCAACGGCTGACCAACTTTGGTCTCATTTGATAGGTTGGAAGAAATTTCACTTATATCATCGTGGTTACACGAGATGAATGCCAGAAAGATGGCACATGCAAATAAATTTGCAATTGATCTGATTGTGTTCATTTTTAAATATTTTAAAAGATTGTTTATGTTTTTTATTTTTTAAGAAATAAAAGCTGGGGTCTTCTATTTCTATACTCGCTTGATATTTTATATTTCTGTCAATTTCTTGTAGAGAAGAATACATCATTCTTTTCTCATTCTCATGGCAGTTGCATTATTTTTTAATGATAACTTTGGATGCCATTTCGTAGCCCAAGCCTTTCACTTTAATCAGATATGTCCCGTTTTCTAATCTGCCTGTAGAAATTGTCTTCTTTTCATTGGGGGAAATCATTTCCTCAGAAACCAGTTTCCCGGACATATCATATATTTCAACATTTACTTTTCCCATGATACCATCAGGAAACTTGATGAAAAATTCATTTCCAGCAGGATTGGGATAAGTTGAAATTGTATTTTCTGAAGCCGTCGTTTCATTTGTCGATAATGTTTTGCATTCAGAAGGAATCGTAAAATCTTCTACCTGGTCATTAATATTAGTTTTGCTCCCTGCCGAAGCATTGATCCCTAATCCCCTTCTGGCAAAGGTGTTCCAGATCATGCATTTATCTTCGCCTCCTGTCGTGGCCTGATCTGCAGCCAATATAGCATCTCTGCCCTCTATAAATGTAGGATTGCAGGGTTGAAGCTTTAATCCATCGATAACCAGCTGCAATATCCTGGTGCTGCCATTGATTGTATTAGCCATAACATCGGAAGAATAACCATACTTTTCAGCATATTTCCAATGCAAATCCCAAAGCATTGTTGCCCATACAAATCCTATGGAATGTTGCTCCATCCCGTTTGTCATTCCGTAAGTATAATTATTTATAGAAAAACTGGTAGAGTATTTAGCAGGCCTGTCTCCTAAACCATCAGTTTGTTCTCCTTCTGCGTAACTTGCATGTCCTCTTGAGGTATTTGAATTATATTCAGGTCTGTTTGTCAGCATCAGTGCATAAAAATCGGACCACCCTTCTCCCATTTGCTCACGAGAGACATTTGTATTCAAACAACCAAAACCTGTTCCAGTCAATCGATTACTTAGTCCATGTGTATATTCATGTATTACAATACTCTTATCCAAACTCGCATTTATTGCACCTTCATTTGTAAAATCATCAACTAATTTTACATTTACCATTGTTCCTTGTGACAGCAACCAACTTATATACTCCCCTTCTGCATTGTCAATACGTACTGTCGGTATAGTAATACTGGAATCATTCCCCTGAAACGGTAGCATATCAGTAGTGGTACTGTCATTATAAATTATCGCTGCAATCGCCCCTGCATTCTGAGCATTTTTAACTTTAACAGTAGGTTCACAGTTCCCAAATCTCATTAATCCTATTTTATTTGCTAAAGAATTTGCAGCTAATGATGTGCAGGCATCAATTACTTCAGATCGCTTAACATTACCAATCATACCAGTTGTAGTAAGAGCTGGTCCAAAGAAGGATTTCATGGATTTATATTTTCTGGATTGAGCAGCAACAGGCTCGATATATTGTAAAAACCTAATGTTTTTATATAAATAAATAGCCAGCCGCGGGGAAGTTCCATCCGGAGTAGAATCGTATCCTGCATTATTTCCAATAAGCTTAAATGATATAACTTCTATGGGGTCGTTATCCAAGCCTCCATTTCCAAAATTATTTTTTTGAAAGTTTTTAGCTGTTTCAGTAAATCCCAATTTATAATAAATATCATGGATCATATTGACAGTGTAAAATAAATCTGAAACAGAAGCATTCAAATTACCTTCAATATTCGAAATGGGATTGAAAGGAAAGTCAAAGTTTATATTATTTCCACCACTTACATAAACTTTATTAATAACATCTAGATTATCATCCAATTCTGCACTGAAAGTTTCTGTATTATTACCTTTCGTATCTGTGTAATGATTTATACCGTCCGAATGCCATCCTTCCGGAGAAGCAGAAAGAACCCAAGGATTATTAACGATACTCCTGCTTCCAAAGGTAGGAGCTTCTATAGGTAACGCAAATACGTTATAAGAAGCATTATCAGGACTTACTTTCCGTGCTTTTTCATTCAAATTTTCAATAAAAATATTATTTATTGTGGCATCGGTATAATTGCCAGCATTGGAAAAGCCATGAGAATAAGCAGCCGAAGAAAAATTGCAAAATGAAGTCATATTAGCCTTGCTGATGATTTCACCGGAATTTGCATTTATCAATATATTCCAATAATTAGGGGACTTAGGTTCAGGCAAAATAAATTCATAACACAAGACAAGATCGTCATTATGTTTCTTATAAACCAGTCTTTGTTTTACTACTTTTTGATTTTCTGGAGTGCGCTCAAAAAAGGCCAATATAGGATAATTTGTAATTTCCTGCTTACCTAGGTTATCAGCTATCTTCTGGAGAATTGTTTTTTTATTTATAGTGGCTTTAGAATTGGAAATTGAAGTATAATTTTTAACAAAATTATCGGTGTAATAAATTATAGTATTATCTCTGATAAGTGCTACTCCTGCCGAACCGTGAATAGGAAGTTCTTTATAGGTTTGCTGAAATTTAATGATTTCTCCCTTCAGGGATTTTGAAGGATCTCTATTTTCAACAATAAAATTGGCAAGATCCTGTTTCTTATATTCCCTAAGCTTATTGTGGGAAATATAGTCTCTGATTAATTTCTCATTATTTTGAGAAAATAAAGAGAATGGCATAAGCAAAACAACTACAGAAAGCTGAGAAGGTATTTTTATCTTTTCCATAACTAAAATTTATTTGTATTTCAGATTCTAATATGAAAATGGGGGAAGTATTTCCCTAACCATGATCTGTCTACATGGATTTGTTTTGATATATAATTAATGTTTATAATTTTTCTATTAAATTGACAAGAAAATTTAATTATTGGTAGTTGTAGTCTGATCAATGAAATCTGCTATTTCGTTATTTGCCCGTTGCGTTTCTTCCAACACACCTCCCATATGCATAAAACCATGTACCATATTATTGTAAAAACTTATTTTTACAGGAACTCCCGATCTTATCATATGCTTAGATAAATCAATTCCCTCATCTCGTAATGGATCATGCTCTGCTAATAAGACAAGTGTAGGAATTTTATGTTTGAAATTTTTTATTAGGATAGGGACAGCCAAAGGATTCTGATAGTCTTGTTGTGATGACAGGTACCATTTCCATGCTTGTACTCCTGCTTGTTTATTGAGTATTGGACCATCTTTATAAGTTCCCCATGATTTTGAACTTAATGTAGCATCTACAGCAGGATAAATTAATATTTGAAATTTTAACTGGGTTGCAAATTGAGTTGCCACCGACACAGCTAATGCACCTCCTGCACTATCACCAATTATACCTATTTGACGATGATCAATTCCTAAAGTTTCAGCATGGTTTAATAACCACTGGGTAACTGTTATACAATCATTTAATCCTGCAGGAAAAGGATGTTCCGGAGCCAAGCGATAATCTACAAATAAAATTATAGATCCTGTTTCATTGGCTAGTTTCCTAACAATTGCGTCATGGGTTTCATACCCTCCGGAAACAAACCACCCACCATGAATATATACTATTGCACTGGATTTTGGACTTTTCTTTTTTTCCGGATTATAAATCCGGATCGGTATCTGATCATGTCCCTGTGGGATATTGAATTCTTCAATGTATCTCACAGCTTCTTTCTTTCCTCCGAGTTGAAGTGTCATGATTTCATAGCTTTTGCGGCTGATGCCTAATGAGTCCTTTGCTTCGAACACCTGAATTTTTTGCAGGTAATCAACTATGTTATTTATTTTTGGGGCGAGATCTCCATATGTGTTTTTTTTAATATCGTTCTTCTTACAAGAAACAATACCCAATATAAATAATATATAAATAATTTTCATGTTTTTCATAATGTATATTTCTTAAATCAATATTACCGTTTGCCACAATTTGCAAACCGTTGAGTAAATGACTAAAATCTCGTAAAACAGACTTGTGGCAAACTTTGGTAATATTTTTATATTATTATAATAATCAACTCAAATTATTCTGTAATTTCTTTTACATTACATTATATATAGGCCTAATCAAAGATTTTGCATATCCATTATTATTTGAAGAATTATAATAATAATTCCAAGTAATATTTCAATCCACATAATATTTATAAAATATTTTCCAGTACTGCCGACTTTCAGATATGATATCAACCTTCCAATACCAGAAAACATAACCATAAAACCGAGACAGTAAATAATTATATGATACTCTTTAACATCATTAGCAACCCAGAAATAAAAATCCTGCACTAAAATAAATTCTGCTGAGAAAACGCATAAGATTATCTACTTTAGCAATAGATGCATTATCTTTATCTTTCTCTAGTAAAAAGGGACGTGCACCTTTTATCAAAAGTTCATTCCTCCAAAAAAACAAATAAGAGAAACTAAAAATAATAGGATTGATTTGCAGCGACAGTTCCATAGGTTTTATGTATTTGTTGATACTCTCAGAGTTCTGTTATTTACCGCAGTTATTTTATAGGTACGGCCATTAAAATTTATATGCCATTCCTATCTGAATTACATTATTTCTTAATCCTCCTGGTTTAATATTTCCAATTCCTGCAATATATCTTGCAGTAATACCAAGAGATGGGGTAAAATAATAGCCTGCACCAGCACCTATGCCAAAATCGATACTTCTTAAATCTTTAGTATTATTCATTGACTCTGACTGGTAATAATAATTGGTATTGTTTATTAGCTCCATTGTATATTTATAATTAGCATGCAGTAATAAGCTCAATTGAGCTCCTGCTTCAACAAAAAAACGCGGAATGATGTTATATTGAACAAATACTGGAAGAGAGAGATAATGTAAGTTTTGCTCCATTTTATCAATTTTGATATCATTATTCACCTGACTAGTTTTTGTTGAAGCGTTAAATAAACCATTATACAATACTTCAGGCTGGACACTAAATTTTGAAGACAAAGGAATGTTGATAAAAGTTCCTACATTAAAACCTGCTGCTAGATCTGTAGAATCATCATTACCATTAAGAGATGAAAGATTAAGACCTGCTTTTACACCTAATGTAAAGGGGCGCGGAGATTCAGTTGTTTGAGCGAAAGCTAATGAACTTGCAATTGATGCCAAGCTTAGAATAAAATTTTTCATAATTATTTTTAAATTAATTTATTATTGATCGTCCCCATGAAACAAATAAATTTTCATTTCCGACTGTTAAGACTAACAATTTTCAAATGTAATTTTTTTCCTCAAAAAAAAACAAATTTATCAATATAAAATTTTCTTAATTTTCAAACAAATTAAAATCATAAAATGTTAAAAATCAACAAATTGCTCAATATGGTATTGGGAAAAAACATATATAGAATCACCAAAATTAAATTATAAATTAATTAAAAAAAAACACATTTTAATAAACAAAATTCAATATTTCATTTAGCAATGCATTAAACTTAAAGAGAAAGCAGATGAAAAGTCAATGCATTGTGACAAATTTAGTGTATAAGTGAAGCTGAACTAGTAAATATGATAATACAAAATTGAAAGCTGAGCATTTAAGATAATATCAATTGAAGATATATATGTGTAACATTGGAATTGTATAGTACGACGGGAAAATATCACCTATTATCGTATTTCTTTAATCAAATTGTAGAAGTAGGATATTCTTATGCATATCATATAAAAAGCAAAGTTTTTTAATGACTTTCAAATTTTTATCATTTTAAAAAAGTAATATAAAATTGTCAAAAGAATGATAAATTATGCAAAAAGGTATATTTTAAATCATATCTCACAAAAATATTAATTTTATTCAATAATTTTCATTATAATTAAGTAAAAATATTATATTCAATACAATTTAATTTATATTAACAAATTTTAATACATCAAATACAATTTCCAGTATTATTTTTTCAGTTCGATTAGTTCAATACCTATTTACACACAAACAATTGATAATCTGATAGTTATACTTATTTTTTTTATATTTGTTCCGCCAATTTAATTTATAGGATATAAAACTAATATTTCCATTCGTTGTTTTTCTGGGTATTTACGGTTAACACCTGAATTGAACCTCAAAAATTAGAAACTTAAAAAATCAGTTTCAAAATTCTGTAATATTTTAGGCAATTACCAGTTTATGAGAGGATCAGAATATTTTCCTTTTTCTTGGAACTCAAAGAGTAAAGATTACATTTCAATTCTAATAATAAAATTTAAGATTAGAAGAACAGAAAACTACTAGGTACAATAAAAATTCATTCCCTTCCTTGGAAGGCAAATTAAAAAATTTGTGGTTACTCATTTTTCAATTTTCTATTGTACCTGTATTTTAAAAAGTAAAGTTTAACTAAAACTTAAAATTATGAAAAATTTTTTAGCATCAATGATGGCATTTATGCTTATCTTATCATCCAATGCGTGTTCGGAAAACGATGGATTTCAAGAGCAAAATACATTGGAAAATTCCGGTATGCATGATACAAAACAAGCTGTAGATTTTGGAAAAACAGTTCCTGTAAGCTTGGAAAATGAAAATGGGATTTTTAAAGTTTCATTTATTGTTTCTGCTCAATTCTATATGATAAAGGCTAGCAAGGAAAACGAAAAATCCATTGACTTGATTAAACAAGCAATACAAAATGAAGTTCCGATACATGTTTATCTTTTACCCAACAGCAGAGAAATCTTAAAAGTAGAAAATGTAACGGATGCAGAGACCAGGTATTTCAAATCAATTTTAACAAAAGAATTAAAAACACAAGAAAAGAAAGCATTAAGCAATGTTCTTCCGGATATAACAACATTAAACAATATATTTATTCAGATTAAGAATCAATCGTGTAAAACATTTACAGCATCTGCTCCTTGCCTTACATTTCAATATCCGGTAGATGGCTGTTATGCAAGGGCTCATAAAATGAGACAAATACTTACATATAATGGATACGATTGTGAAAAACAATTTGTCTATGGCAATTTAAAAGCTTCAACCGGTACTTGTTGTGTAGAGTGGGGCTATCATGTTGCCATATTAGTAAGTTATAAAAACTGGGTAGGTGCAATCGAAAAAAGAATAATTGATCCTTCATTATTCCCCAATGAGCCTGTACGGGAAACAGTATGGAGAAATACCTGTCTTAATTCATATTGTGGAACAACATTTATTTCATCTTTTGTGAATACACCTGGATATGTTTATTACAGAAGTCCAAATAATTCATATATGTATGATAATAATTATACCAAGACCAATTGTGTATTAAGTATATTTGGAGCACTTTCAGGATGTTCGCCAGTACCGGCACCAAGTGTAGCAGCGTGTGGATTTTAGATAACAAGAATTTGCTTCTGTATCCTTTATTGGATATGGAAGCATTTATTTCATTATTCTTTTTTATCTACTTTTTACAAATTAGCAAAGCTGAAGACTTTATCCAATTCCAGACATCATCTTTTATCTTAAATATCAATCCATTTCTCTTTTAATTGAACTAATTAAAAAAAATTAAAATTAAAAAAGGAGAAAATATTGTGTTGCTATTCTCCATTTTTAAAGGATTTTTCATTCTATGGTATAAATACCTAACTACACACAAACCATTGAAAATGAATAAGTTATGATATATTTTAAATTTATTTTTTTAAATTTACACACCAAATTTAAAAATACAGAATATGAAAACCAGATTATTTATTTTTCTTGTGACACTTCCCTTTCTAGGATTTTCACAATGGTCAAAAACAGAATTACGATCCAAAAAAATCAAAACATACCAGGAAAAATTAGATTTTAAGGATCTCTATATTTTAGATGTTTATAAACTTAAACAGGCATTGGAAAATGCACCTTCTCGTTTTTTGGAAAACAAAGGGATCATCATCTCAATTCCTACTATTAAAGGAAAAACCGAAAGATTTCAGGTATGGGAGTTTTCAAACATGTCTCCGGAATTACAAAAAAAATACCCGGAAATAAGATCTTATGTAGGAAGCAGTATGGAAGATCCTTCTGCATATTTAAGGTTTAGTATATCTCCTTTAGGGTTTTCATCTATGATTACCCGCTCAGGCATTTCCGAATTCATTGAACCTTATACCGAAGATAGTACCATTTATGCCATTTTTGATTCAAAAGCAAGAAAAAATCAGACAAGAGAACCTTTTAAATGTTCAACTAAAAATCAAATGAAAGGAAATCCTGCTGAAAAAAGCAACAATTCAGAAAATAAAAAAACTGCAGGTTTTAACGTCTTCAGGATGGCTCTGTCCTGTACAGGAGAATATGCCCAGTACCATTTGACAGTTGCAGGTATTCCAGCGGGAGCAACAGACTCTCAAAAGAAAGCGGTTGTATTAGCAGCTATGAATACTTCATTAACACGCATAAATGCAGTATTTGAAAAAGATCTGTCTCTACATTTTAATTTAATTGCTAATAATGATTCGATTATTTTCTTAGATGCTGCTACAGATCCTTATACTATAGATGCTGGTCCGGATGAAGCAAATACCGGCATAACTTCTGTAATCCCAACAACAGCATTTGACATGGGACATTTGCTTGATAAAAAAGATGCCAATGGAGCTGCTTATTTATATTCCTTATGTGGAGCTCAGCCGGGAAGAGGTTGGACTGCTCATAATTTTCCGGAAGGGGATAAATTTGATATTGATTATGTTGCCCATGAAATGGGCCATCAATTGGGAGCTAATCATACATTTTCCCTGTATCTAGCTGGTTCTGGTACCTCGGAGGTCGAACCCGGTAGCGGATCAACAATCATGGCATATACAGGAATCATGGGTGGAGATGATGATATTCAATACAATTCCGATGACTATTTTCATGCTTTTAATATTGCAGAAATTAAAAATACAATCAATAGCATTGCCTGTGGTACAAATACTCCATTTGCAAATCCCGCACCATCAGTGAGTGCGGGAGCCGATTATACAATTCCTAAATCTACTCCATTTGTATTAAAAGGAACAACAACCGATTCAAATTCTACTTCTTACACTTATACATGGGAACAAATGGATCCTGCCAGCAATTCCGAAATAGGTGCTAATTCTATTTCTTATCCTACAAAACCAGGTGGCCCTGAATTCAGATCGCTCTCTCCGACTAATGTTCCTGTAAGATATTTTCCTGAATTTAATAAAGTATTAGCGGGAGTACTCACGACCCGTTGGGAATCGGTTTCTAGTATTTCAAGAAGTTTAAGTTTTACGTTAACAGCACGAAATAATAGTCCAACAACTCCTCAGACCAATGCAGATGCTATGACAGTAACAGTTGATGCCACATCCGGTCCGTTTAAAGTTACGTCCCCTACATTTGGTCAGTCGCTCAGTTCAGGAAATATTGTTACAGTGACGTGGGATCCTGCCAATACGACTCAAACTCCCATAAGCACAACAAATGTAAATATTAAACTATCTACTGATGGAGGGCAGACCTTCAATCTTATCGCTACCAATACTCTGAATGATGGTAGCGAACAGATTACAATCCCTATGGGATCAACCTCCACAAATGCCTACATTATGGTAGAGCCTGTCAACAACATTTACTATGCGGTAAGCCCTAGTTTTGTGATTGATTACAATGCGACCGGAGAAACCTGTTCTACGTATACCTACAGCGGAACTGCTGTTACAATTACCGATGGCCCAGGAGGTAGTGCCATTTCTTCCCCGAAAATTACAGTTCCATTGATGGTAAATAATCAGGGAATTATCACAAAGATTAAAGTAACCCCTTCTATTGTACATCCTGATGTAAAAGATCTTGCAGTAGGCATTGAAAGTCCCACCGGTTCTTCTGTGTTACTTTGGAACCGACAGTGCAATGGACAATCAGGTATTACCGCTACTTTTAGTGACACCGGAAATACGGTTGCTTGTACTTCGCCGATACAAGGGGAAGTAAAATCAAATGAATTACTGGAAATTTTTAAAAGCCATAAAGCACAGGGAGAATGGAAGCTGTTTGCGTCTGATAATTTTCCAGGCAACGTTGGGACTATTAATTCATGGGCTCTTGAAGTTTGTACCCGAGAGACCCAAACTCTAGGTCTCGAAGATACTGTATCTTCCTTCATTGGGAATCATATTAAAATATACCCCAATCCTACTAATGGTAATTTCTTTATTAAATCAAGAAACATATCCGGAGAACTGAAAGTTGGAATATTTGATTCCAGCGGAAGGTTGATTTTCTCTGAAGCTTATAAAAGTAATGGAGATTTTACAAAACAGTTTACTCTACACATTCCAAAAGGGGTTTATATAATCAAAATTAATTCATCCAAAGGCATTTATAATCAAAAAATCATTATTAAATAAAATAATCCTTTTAACCATTTCATAAACTATAATAAAATAAATGAAAATTTCTGTAATTATTCCTGTCTACAATGCCGAAAAATATATCATTAATGCGGTAAAATCAGCTTTACAATTTAATGAAGTATTTGAAGTTATTCTGATAGAAGATAAATCACCGGATAATGCCCTGCAGATTTGCAAGGAACTGGTCTTACAATATGAACGTGTAAAATTATTCCAACATCCAGATCAAAATAATCATGGTGCAGGAGCGAGTCGAAACCTGGGAATACAAAAAGCTACCGGGGATTTCATTGCATTTTTAGATGCTGATGACTACTATCTTCCTAATCGTTTTGATGTCGAAAAAAAGCTCTTTAAAAATACTAAAATAGATGGGGTCTATGGAGCACTTGGAGTAGATTATTATTCTCCAAAAGCAAAGGAGCAGTTTTATCATGTTTATGGCGACCATTTAGCCACAGTTTACAAAAAAAATCATCCGAAAGATGTATTCCCCGGCCAAATTAATCTGAGGGGTAGTTTTGGTTATTTCAGTGTCGATGCATTGACAATCCGCCGAGCTGCCCTGATACAAAAGATGGACACTTTATTTAAGCCCGAATTAGAGTTTCATGAAGATACTGAATTTCTTATCCGATTATCTTTCTATCTTGATCTTTATCCCGGTATTTTAGACAAAGCAATTGCTGTAAGAGGGGTTCATGAATCCAACAGGATCACGAAAGTAGATACAGGAAAGATAAATCCTTCTTACACAAAAGTTTTACTTTGGAGAGAGGTTAATGATTGGGCTCAAAATGAGGAAGACATCTCGATACATATAAAAATACATATCAAAAGAATGCATCGCAGTTTTGAGATTGCATGTACTACCCCCAGGATAAAAAAATGGAAAATGATTATTAAATACTTATATAAAGATTATCCAAGTATCCGATCCGGACTTTATAATATTAATTTCAGATCTGTGTAATCAACTTGATAAGATCATTTTAACCAAATATTTTATGGCTTAAATTCTTCAACAGTTACAAAAATTTATTAACCAAAGATAATCATAAATGGGGTTCAAATTAATAATTTACAATTAGTGCAGCTTTAGCTGACTTTTTTATCTTTGTGTTTTTTGCCTCTCATACTTTTTCAGTATGGGAGGTTTCTTTATTCTACACGATCTTTGACAGAAGTAAATTGTGCAATAACAGTTATAGGATTACAATGGATTTCAGTCTTTATCACAATGAAAATATCCAAATTAAGGAATACCTTCCCTTCAAGCAACACCAATTCTATTAATTAATAAAACACATTTCTTAATGGTTGCTATATTTATAATGATCTTAAATCTTTTTTCAACTTTCCAATTAGAAGATAACAGTAAATATTTAGATAAATAATTTATGATTTTCACAGATTAGTAACGAGTTTTGGATTAATTTGAAATTGTATTCTCCTTTCTCTTTAAATTTAAACTCCACTGACAGGCATTATCAGTGGAGTTTGCATTATGCATTATTTAATAGTTTTGTCTTTTAGGAGCTGTCCGTCTGAAGAAAAGAACAGATCATATTCTGAAGGATTTTTTTTTGCTTTTACCTTATAAACCCTCAACTGATCCAATGAATTGTTTTTGTATATTTCTTCTTTTTCCTCAGCAATTTCCCAAACATTGTAGGCGCTTTTTCTTATTGCCTCCAAAACAGGCTCGGGAAGATCTATTGCTCCTTTTTTATGAACAGCAATCTTTTTACCTTTGAATAAATAACTTTATAAAAATATCCCTCTTTGGCAAATGCTGTAAAGTAATATTCGGGAACATCAGAGGAATACAGAAAAGGATCATAATAGTACCAATCATTGGTAAAATCAAATTTAGGATATCCATACCACTCTTCCCGTATCGCCATTGGATAATCTTTGCTAAAATTTTCGATCACAGGTTTAGGGATTTGTTCTTTTACAATTTTTGCTGACTTATGTTCTCTTCCATTCGCAGGCTTTCCAGTACTTTGCCCCGATAGTCAGCTTATTTTTAAGCTCATCTCTGAAAATATTCACCGTAATTACATTACCATTGGGGTAAAGCAATACATTAGAAGGTAATCCAACAATCTTATATGAAGCCGCTACACTGGAGGAAAATGATTTAGAATTTTGCAGTTGAAGCCATGATAGCTTATCCTTCTGTACAGCCTTAAGCCATTGTTCTTTATTTTCATCAAACGAGATCCCAATCACTATAAATCCTTTGTCTTTATATTGCTCACATAATGTCCGTACATTTTTGTTCTCCATTCTGCACGGTCCGCACCAGCTCGCCAAGAAATCAACCAATACATATTTATTTTTAATCGATTGAAACGTTATTTTTTTGCCATGTGCATCTGGCAAAGAAAATGACGGTGCTTTCTTACCAATAAGACCCTTATTATATTCTTGCGATTCATGTTGTTTTTTAACAATCTCTTCCAAATAGACCTACCAGTAGAATAAAAAGTAATTTCATATTTTTATTTTTTTAAATTAAAAATACAGACAGGATGCAATTTAGGTAAAAAAGCGCCGAAAAGCCTTAGTAAAAAGGAGTTTGACATCATTTTACAAAAATTAATGTAAGAAGCAAAAAGCAGGAAAAAGCAACATGTAACCAGAATTTGAGTTACCAAAACACTGATTTTATTTATTAGACAAATTCTATATCTATCTCTAATTTTGTTTTTATTTGTTCTTCGAAAAAATCCTGAGGCACAGCTAGGCAGCAAAATGATTCAGGACGAGAAAGAACAACATATAGCATTCGTTGCTTTTCATTTGGCAATTCAGCAGACTTTACAAAATCAGATAAAGAAATCTGCTCGCCAGTACTAGTTTTACTCAATACTACAAGAACAGAATTAAAAGTCATTCCCTTGACTTTATGAATGGTCGATATAGGGAATACTGTTTTAACTTCTGGATATAATAAATCTTTTAGATTTGAAGAAAAAAATTA
>CBFGVN010000046.1:0-15061 GCA_965651845.1 uncultured Chryseobacterium sp.
TACTTTCTGACCTCGTTTTTCAAGGTTAGCTCTTACCGTATTCCAAACGTAAGGAGCTTGCCATGCGCCATGTACCAATACATATGTTTGCTGCGGTACGGTGGTTGTATTGTCATCATCTGTCGAGCAAGATGAAGACGTAAGGAGTGTGAACGCTGCCAGTAACAGCGTCAAAAACATTGTTTTCAGTTTTTCTATGTTAAATTGTTATTGTATTGATTTTTAAGAGAATATTTCTAATTCTCTGTTGATGAAGAGAAGTTCATCCTGAGTAAGATTAATATCGATAGATTTTGCATTACTGATGGCCTGTTCGCTGTTTCTCGCACCGGCAAGAACGACTGTGATTCCGGGTTGTAAGGTAGTCCATCTTAAAACCAGCTGAGCCAGTGTCGCACTTTTTTCTTTTGCTAAAGGTTCAATCTTGCTGAGGAATGTTTTTACTTTTTCAGGGTCAAACTGTCCGAAATATCCGTTTCTGTGATCATCCGATTTTAAATGTTCTCCTTTAAAATATTTTCCGCTTAATAATCCTCTTTCTAAAGGGCTGTAAGCAATTAATCCAATCGAATTTTCAATAGCAGCCGGAACGATATCTTTTTCGATCTGGCGGTTCAGCATACTGTAAGGAAGCTGATTGGAGGCTAATTTTATTGTTTTCTGAGCTTCCAGCATTTGGTTTTTATCATAGTTGCTTACTCCCGCAGCACGGATTTTCCCCTGATCGATTAATTTTTGCAAAGCTTCCATCGTTTCATCAATCGGAGTGGTAGAATCTGGCCAGTGGAGCTGTAAAAGATCAATATAATCTGTTCCTAAACGTTTTAAGCTTTCTTCGGTTTCTTTAATAACATTGGTTTTTGAAGCGTATTTATAAAGAGGATAAATTTTTCCGTTATCTTCCTGATACCACATATAATCTCCTTTCCCTTGGTTGCTCCCATCCCAAACCATTCCGAATTTTGTAAGGATCTGAACTTTTGAGCGATCCATATTTTTAATGGCTCTCCCGATCAGCTCTTCACTGAATCCTAACCCATAGAAAGGCGCTGTGTCTATACTTGTGACTCCATGATCGATAGAGGCTTTGATTGCATTTTGAGCTTCGTTTTCTTCTGTTCCTCCCCACATGGTTCCTCCGATCGCGAAACTTCCGTAAGTAATTGCTGATAGTTCAAGATTGGTATCTCCTAATTTTCTGTATTCCATTTTGTTTTAATTTTTATTGTTAAATGTTTTTATTTTACTTTCTGATTTATAGGACAAAGTTAGCACCGCAAAAGCCCTGGAATAAAGGAGAGAAGTCACTAAAAACGTGTGATGAAAATCACTGATTATTTTCCGGAGCGGGAATATCAAATCCATTTAAAATCATGGCTATAAGGCTATAGCTCCCGATTAAGAAAAAAAGTTCCGCAACAGCTTCCTTTCCTAATACATCCACAGCATGTTTATACATTGAATTAGAAACAATTTTTCCATGAGTTAATGTATAAGCAATGTCATAAGTAATGGCCTCCTGGTTGTTCAATCCTTCCGGACGAATTCCTGCGGAAAGTGAAGCAATAATACTTTTAGAAAGACCAAAAGCTTCCGCCATAATTTCATGAACGTACAATTCAAAACGGGCTCCGAATGTACTTCCGACTGTTAAAATGGCAACTTCACGCACTTTTTTATCCAGTGTTGCATACGAATCCAGCGTTCTGATAAAACTTAATGCGGGAATTCCAAATTGTGGAAAATGCAACATGGCTGGAAATGGCCCTAATAAAGCCCCTTCATCATTAATCATGGAGGCCTGTCCCTGGCTTTTTGTTATAAGATTTGAGATCTCATCATGTACAAAACGTAATTCTGGAGTAAGATCTTCCGGAGGTAGTGGTTGTAGACGCATGATATTAGTTTTTAAGATTAAAATTGTTGGTAAACTGTCCGTCGATTAATACAAAAGCCATTCGGCAATTTTTCCCGGATCTGTTGGCCCAGGCGTGATTTGTTCCTGCCTGAATGACAATATCACCAGCCTTAATCGTTGTTTCTTCCTTATCCAGAATCATAGTGATTTCTCCTTCCAAAACAATCCCATAATCAAGTGTTTCAGTGCGGTGCATCAATGGGTGAGGGGCGCCTTTTGATGAGGTTGAAGCATTTTCGTCTCCCATAGATCTGAATTTTTCGGCAGCTTCTTTCTCTGTAAGGTTTCTGATCTCGTCACCTTCCGGTGGAAAATCGATAACTCTTATTCTGGTTCCGTTTTTTGGTGGTGGTAATATTAACCCGTTTTCGTCTGTTTCATCGGGTTGAGGGTGTATTAAAACCGGAGTTTCTACCGTATGCCAGACTTCAAAAAATGTGGCTCCTCCTTTTCCTCCTACAAGGTGCGTATTTACGGGTGGTGCATCACAAATAATTGTTGCTTTCCCTTCCGGATCGTGGCCTGTCACGATGCGTCTGAATGTTTTTGTTGGTGTTTCCATTGTTATTTGTTTTTAAAATTTTTAAAAAAATAGACTCCAAGGAAGTGGAAAATAATTCCGATCATCCATGCTAACGTTGACCAAAGCGGCCATATGTAAGTTCTGTCTGTTAGATACCAGACCAACCAGATAAGAGGTGTGGTAAGTAAGAAAACTAAAAGGTGAATTTTAAACCCCTTTTTTGCATTGATATGAGCTGATGTTGAGCTCAGTTTTTTTTGATGTGTCATGATCATTTAATTTTCTGTGAAACTTCTTTTATAACAAGTGCTTTTACTTTAGTTTTTTGTTGTAATTAATTTGATACTAAGTTGTTGTAAGTCACTTTTGTTATTTTCTATTGCAAAGTTGGCAAAGAAATAAAGGCTGTACATGACACAAATGTGTCAAAAAACAATGATGGATATTTTTTGAGAAAAAAAGGAAGATATTGTTGTTCAAGATTAAGAAATGCAATAATGACATCGAAAAATACAGGGATCTGAACTATAAAAAGAACTAGAAACAGTAATACAAGTAAAAAAGTCCATCTTTTTCCTAATGTGGCTTTTTTAATTCATTGTGTATATGATGCTTTTGATGAATAAAACAGACATTAATATCATGAGCAAATCTTTTTTAACAAAAAATCTAAAAATAATAGATATTTGTAAAGAAGGTATTAAATTTGATATTTTGTAACAGTAATTTAAAAATTACTACTAATTGAGATACTTTTTAGAAAATTAATATAAATACATGACAGATTTATGTGGAAAAATTTTAAACTAAATAAATTTTTACTCCTAATTCCATTAACAAGTCTAATGTTTTGTTTCAACTCGCCACAGAATGATGACGAAAAGATGCAGACGATAATGGTGAGCGTAAAGAATACACTTTCTTATTTGCATTATAGCCCAAAGCCAATCAATGATGCTTATTCTAAGGATGTTTACAAGCATTATTTTGAGTTGGTAGACCCGGCAAAAAGATACTTTTTACAGTCGGATATGGATGAGTTCAGCAAGCATGAAAATAAGCTTGATGATTATATCAACGTAGGAGACCTTACATTTTACAAACTGACGATCGACAGATTATATCAAAGAGTGGACGAGATCGATAAGATCACTCAGGACATCTTCAGCAAACCTATTAATCTTGAAGAAGATGAAACATTAACACTTGAGCCGAAGCTGAAAAAAGTTCCCGCCAATAAACAGGAGCAGTACAATGAGTGGAAAAAATTCATCAAATACAATATTCTTCAGGAAATTGAATCGATGAACAGCAAAGAAGAGGCTCAGAAAGAGAAGAAAGATTCTGTTCAGAAATACAATTTAAAGGATACTATTAAATATCAGCCTTTAAACCAGGAAGCGAAGATTAAAAAAGCAACGGATGAGGTGAAAGATCTTGTAAAAGAGACATTTACGAGATTTAAAAAGAGAAAGAAAATGGATTGGTTTACAGTCTATATGAATGCTTATACTGAGGTTTTTGACCCACATACCAACTATTATTCTCCAAAAGATAAGGAAGATTTTGACACCAATTTCACCGGAAAAGTTATCGGAATCGGAGCAATTATCCAGGAGAAAAAAGGGAACCTGTATTTGGGAGCTTTAACAATTGGTGCGCCTGCATGGAAATCCAAACAGCTTTCAGAAGGGGATAAAATTTTAAAGGTAAAATCTAAGCCGAAAGAAGACGCCGTAAACGTTGTAGGAATGCTTTCCGACGAAGCCGTACGTTTGATCAGGGGTGAAAAAGGAACACCTGTTACGTTAACAGTTCAGAAAAAAGACGGAACAATCAAAGACGTTACCATGATTCGTGAAGAAGTTGCCATCGAAGATACTTTTGCAAGAAGTATTGTGGTAAACTCTCCAAACGGTAAAAAATACGGGTTCATCAATTTACCAAGTTTCAACGCAGATTTTGAGAATCCTACCGGAAGAAATGCTTCAGATGATATTAAAAATGAAGTTCTTAAGCTTAAAGAACAAAACATCGAAGGTATTGTTTTGGATTTAAGAAACAACGGTGGTGGATCATTAACGGAGGTTGGTGATATCATGGGGCTTTTCATGAATGCAGGACCTTACGTTCAGGTAAAAGACGGGAACGGGAAAATTCAGACATTAAAAAATAAAAATGAAGCTCCGATCTGGACGGGGCCGCTTGTGATTATGCAAAACGAGCTTTCGGCTTCTGCTTCTGAAATTTTGGCAGGTGTAATGCAGGATTACGGCAGAGCAATGGTAATCGGTTCGCCTCAGTCTTTTGGAAAAGGAACGGTTCAGACTTTTGTGGATCTGAACAGGTTCTTAAATACGGAAGATGATTTCGGATCTTTAAAGCTTACCATCCAGAAGTTCTACAGAATCACCGGAGAATCTACTCAGAGAAAAGGTATTGTTTCTGATATTCAGATGAAAGATTTTTTCACATATGCTGAAATTGGAGAGAGATATGATGATTTTGCTTTGGCTTGGGATAAAATTCCTGCAACAAACTTCCAGAAATTAAGTTATTTTGACATTAAAGCATTGGAAGGCAAGAGTGCAGGCAGAATGGCTAAAAATAACAATTATCAACTGTTATTAGAGTCTGCTCAGTGGAGAGAAAATTTAGATAAAGAAGAAAACATCACGCTTAATATCAATAAATTTAATGAATTGATGAAGCAAAGAAAAGCTCAGATCGAGAAATTCAAGGTATTGACAAAATTCGATAACGGCTTGAAATTTATGATGTATCCTGCAGAAATCGAAAGAGAGAAAAAGGATGAAGCATTCAAGAAAAAATCTGAAATGTGGATCAAAAACCTTAGAAAAGACACTTACCTTCAGGAAGCAATGAACATTATTGCAGACATGAGTGTAAAATCTTAAAAAATAATAAAAAACCGCTAAATTTTAGCGGTTTTTTATTTTAATGATAAGTTTCCACATATGGAAACTTTTTGTACATTTGAAAAAAACAAATGTGAAATATTTTGATACAATATTTTTGGAAGAAGCAGAAGAATTTATTTCAAAATTAGATAAAAAATCAGCAAGTAAATAATTTATAATATTGATCTGGCACAGCAGACAAATGATCCAAAATTATTCAAAAAACTAAGTGATGAAATTTGGGAATTCAGAACCAAATATTTAGGACATCAGTATAGATTATTGGCATTTTGGGATAAACGAGATAATAAAAATACTTTAGTTGTTGCAACGCATGGTTTTGTGAAGAAAGATCAGAAAGTACCTCAAAAAGAGACGGACAGAGCAAAGAAAATAAGAGAAAATTATTTAAAATAAATTATGGCAAAGAGAGAAATAAAAAAATATACTCTTGCCGAGATGAAAGATCGCTACATCGGCAAAGAAGGGAGTGAAAAAAGAAATAAATATGAGTATGAGCTAAGAATGGATGTTTTAGGACATTTGATAAAAGTCGCTCGTAAAGAAAGAAAGCTAACACAAATGGAATTGGGAAACTTGGTAGGAGTTCAAAAATCTCAAATTTCGAAAATTGAAAACAACATAAATAATGTTACCATTGCAACAATTTTAAAGGTTTTTGATGCTCTTAATGCAGATGTGAGCTTTAACGTTAAGCTTGAGGATAAAAAACTTGAATTACAAACAGATTAAAATGAAAAACCGTTACTAGAAATCTTAGCAACGGTTTTTTTATTTAAAATAGCAGATTATTTAATTTCCACACATCCCACTCTTCCTCCCGCATTTCCCGTCGGTTGAGTATGGAAATCGTCTGCTGCAGCGTGTACAATAAGACCTTTTCCGATGATGTTTTTAGATTCGTCTGCACATCCAAGACACCATTTATTGGTCTTAAATGTCAAAGTAGCTACACCTTCCTGATTTGCTACCAGGTTACCGATATCTCCCATGTGGAAATGTTCGGCGCCCCATTTTCCGTGGTCGTCTTTTGCCGGATTCCAGTGTCCTCCGGTCGAAGTTCCGTCTGCCGCAGAACAGTCTCCTTTCTCATGAATGTGTACCGCATGAATTCCCGGGGTAAGATTCGTAACATCCAGTTTCATGATAACTTCATCTCCTTTTTGAGTAAACTTTGCCGTTCCTCCTGTTTGTGTGTTGCTTTTAGACAAGACTTGGTACGTCTTTGTTGTTCCGCAAGAAACAGCAAACAGCGCACATCCGGCTAATAATGCTAATGTTTTACTATTCATTTTTAAATGATTTAAAGTGATTTTACGATAAATTTAAAAAAGATTTCCCAAAGCGCTTTATGATTGCAATTCTTTTTTCATTAATGTGCCTTTCCTTCAATTAAAACGAGGGTTTAAAATTCCCCTCACTGGAGGGGTGGCGAAAATTCAAAGAATTTTTGACGGGGTGGTTAATAATTTACATTAATAATTTCGTCTTAAATTAAAATTTCAAATCAGGAAAAACAAAAAATAACGGTTCAGAATTCAAATTCTACAATTCAGCAACAAAAATTTATAATCAATAAAATTTCGTCATACTTTTGAACCGAAAATTAACAGCTATGAAAACACAGGGTAAAAAATTACTATTTCTAATTTCATTTCTTTCCTTCTCTTTGAGTTTTGCCCAGGTGAAAATCTCAGGAAAAGTGACCTACAGAAACAAAGGAATAGGAGAGGTAAATGTCACACTGAAAGATACTTACGATGGTGCAACAACGGATGCCAACGGAAACTTTTCTTTCGAAACTTCAGAAAAAGGAAATAAAGTTTTGACATTTACGCATCCGAAATATATTGATGTTGAAAAATCAATTACCATCGAAAATCAGGAAATTTCGGTAAATGCTGACCTAAAAGAGCAAATTAATGAGATCGATGCAGTCGTAGTTTCGGCAGGTTCCATTGAGGCAAGCGATAAAAAAAGAGCAACTGCGCTTCTTACACCTATCGATATTTACACGACAGCTGGAGCAGACGGGCAAATTTCCTCGGCCTTGACGTATCTTCCGGGAGTTCAGAAAGTTGGCGAAACGGAAGGCTTGTTCATTCGGGGAGGAACAGGAACCGAATCCAAAATTTTCATGGATGGAAGCTTGATTAATAATTATTTCTCCAATTCAGTTCCGGGAATCGCGGGAAGAGATCGTTTCAATACTTCGCTTTTTAAAGGAAATATTTTTTCAAGCGGCGGATATTCTGCACTTTATGGGCAGGCTCTTTCCGGAGCGCTGATGCTGGAAAGTGTTGATCTTCCGGATCAGAGTTCTTATGATTTTGGGGTTTCTCCAATATTTTTGAATGCAGGATTCCAAAAACTAAATGATAATAAAAATTCTTCTTTTGGGGCGACAGTTGGTTATTCCAATTTAAAATTGATGCAGGAAGTATTTAATTTTAATACCAATTTTAGCGAAGCTCCACAAGGTCTTAATGCAGATTTTAATGTTAGAATTAAAACAAAATCAGGCGGATTTTTCAAATATTACGGCATGTACGATTCCAACAGGATGGGCGTGAAGGTTGAAAGCCTGGAGCCTGAAAACGATTTTTCTTTGGTTAATTTAAAAGGAAAAAACACCTACCACAATTTATCTTTCAAACAGAAATTCGGAAAATATCTTTTGAATGCAGGAACTTCCTATTCTTACAACAAATCGGATCTTGATTTTTCAACACAGAAAAATGATATTAAAACCGGAAATACGAAACTTTTAAATGACGGAAATTATCTCAACTTTAAGGCTGTTTTAGATAGAAAAATAAATAAAATCAGTGCTTTACGAGGTGGTTTTGAACTCAACAGCACCAGTGAAAAGCTGAATTTTAATGATGTGGCTAATAAGCATTATAAAGACTTGATTTCAGCCGTTTTTGTAGAAACAGATCTTGGCTTCAGCAACCAATTGTCTGCAAAAATAGGGGTAAGAGCAGAAAACTCTTCTTATCTTAAAAAAAGCAATATTGCACCGCGTTTTGCTCTGGCGTACCGTTTGGCTAAAGACTGGACAACCTCTTTTGCGTATGGGCTTTTCTACCAGAACCCGGAAAGTAAATACATCAACGGACCAGCAAATCTTGATTTTCAAAAGTCGCAGCATTATATTTTTCAGCTGCAGCGGACAACGGAGGGAAGAAGCCTAAGATTGGAAGCATTTTACAAAAAATATGATGATCTTTTGAAAGTTAAAAATCTTCCGTACGTCGACGGGCAGAATCAATACGTGCAAACTGCGGATAACAACAACGGATATGGCTATGCAAAAGGCCTGGAGCTATTCTGGAGAGATAAAAAAACATTTGAAAATATCGATTACTGGATCAGTTATTCGTTTCTGGATTCTAAAAGGGATTTTATGAATTATCCTTTAAGTTTAAAACCAAATTTCGCTTCAGAGCACACCATTTCGGCAGTTGCGAAAAGATTTGTCCCAAAGTGGAAAACGGGTTTCAATATTTCTTATACCTATGCAAAAGGCCGTCCTTATTATGATATTGCAACTAAAGATGTCAATGGAGATTCAGTCTATTATGTCAGAAATGAAGGGCAATTAAAAGATTACAATGCTTTAAATTTTAGCGTTAATTATCTTCCAAATCTGGGCAAAAAAGACGCAAAAGCATTTACGGTGTTTGTATTAAGTGTCTCGAATATTTTAGGAACAAAAAATGTCTACGGATACAATTTTTCGATGGACGGATCTAGAAATTCTGCAGTCGTGCCTCCGGTAAATACGTTCGTTTTTGTAGGAGCTTTCATCAGCTTTGGGGTTGATAAAACTCAGGATGCAATTAATAATAATTTGTAAAAATCTCAATAAACTAACCTTTTGATGATTTAATTATATAAATTAAATACATATCTTTGAATAATATAAAATATAACCTTAAAAAAATAGAAAAAATGAAGAAATATCTATTAAGTTTTGCTTTAGCTTTTGTAAGCTTAACAGCTTTTGCTCAATCTGATTACGAAAAAGCAATGAAAGAAAATATCGCAAAGATCGAAACCAGTAAAACGGCCGAAGAATATATAGCGGTAGCGAATAATTTTCACAGGATTGCAGGAAAAGATGAAAATAACTGGCTGCCTTTCTATTACGCTGCTTTGGCTAATATCCAAAAAGGAAGAGTTTTAATGAGAGAAGGAAAAACCCAGGATCTGGATTTCATTGCAGGGCAGGCTCAGAAATATATTGATGCAGCTTCTCATGTAGCTCCTACGGATAATGCGGAAATTCATTTGTTAAGCAAAATGGCTTATTCTTTAAAAATGATGGTAAATCCTCAGCAAAGATATATGACAGACGGGGCAAAAGCAGCGGAAGAAATGAAAATCGCTGAAAAATTGGATCCGAACAACCCAAGAGTTGCTTTGATTAAAGCCGAAGATACTTATTTCACTCCTGAACAATACGGAGGAAGCAAAACAAAAGGAATAGAACAGTTTAAAGATGCTCTTGCAAAATTCAATACATACACTCCGAAGTCAGCTCTTGAGCCCAACTGGGGTAAAGCAGAAGCTGAATATTTTGCCAACGGAGCCAAAAAATAATATTTTTAAATATCTCATCTTAAACCTTCCTGTTTTCTGGGAAGGTTTTTTTATGCGGTTCAGTCAACAAAAATGACGGTTCAGGAAAAAATAATTTTTGATACCTTTAATATCAGTTAATTTTGAACCAAGAAAACTACTATGAAACGTAAAGGTATAATAATATTACTGTGGATATCGCTGGGAACCGCTTTGTTTTTCTTTTTCATTTTTAATGACGAAAAGACTTTTAAAAACTTTGCAGTTACGCTTTTGATTTCCACGATGTATTCGTTTATTCTTGGCTTCGGAAATGCTTTAATTAATGATTTTCTCAACAAAAAGTTTCCCTGGTCTGAAACAACGAGAACGAGAGCGATTTTAAGTGTTATTTCGATCCTGATTGCCAATTTTATTTTAGTGTATTTCTGCAATTACATGAATTTTGTAATAATCCAAAAGACGGCGACGACGGAAGAGTTTTTTTCCAGCAAATATAACACTTCCAACTGGTTCATGATCAATATTGCACTGCTGATCTCGGCTTTCCTGCATGCGAAAAGCTTCATGGAAGAGCTCCGGAAAACCTCCAAAAAAGAAGTAGTTGAGCAGAAATTGATTGCAAAATCGGCCAACGCTCAATTTGAAAGTCTTAAAAACCAGCTTGATCCGCATTTTTTGTTTAATTCTTTAAATGTTTTAAGCTCATTAATTGATGAAAGCCCGAAACAGGCACAGAAGTTTACGGCTTCAATGTCAAAGATTTACAGATATGTTTTGGAGCAGAAGGATAAAGAGTTGGTAACGGTAGAAGATGAGCTGGAATTTGCAAAAACCTATTGTGATTTGCTGAAAACCAGATTCGAAGATAGTGTAGATTTTATTTTCGATGTTAAAAAAGAAGATTACAGGAGATTTGTGGTTCCATTGTCATTACAATTGCTTCTGGAAAACTGTATCAAGCATAATTTTGCTACGTCTTCAAAGCCATTAATCATAAAAATTTTCTCTGAAAATGATACGCTTTGTATCGAGAACAATTTGCAGGTAAGAGAGCAAATAAAAGAAAGCTCAGGAATTGGTTTGGCGAATATTGTTCAGCGGTATTCTTTGCTTACGAAGCGAAATGTTTTTATCGAAAAATCCGAAGATTATTTTAAAGTAAAACTTCCGGTACTTGCAGATAAGCCAAACATTGTGAGTGAAAAAATTGAAGATAAAGATAAAGCTTACGAAAGAGCACAAAAGAGAGTGAAGGAAATCAAAAGCTTTTATGGAAACCTTATTTCGTACTGTATTGTGATTCCTTTTTTAATCATCATTAATTTAACAACGAATCCGAAAAATATCTGGTTTTATTTTCCGATGCTGGGTTGGGGAATTGGATTGGCAGCACACGGAATGAGTGTTTTCGCCATAGGTAAAAGCTGGGAAGAGAAAAAGATCCGGGAAATTTTAGAAAAACAAAAAAGACGATAAAAATTAAACATCATGGAAAATATGGACAAAGATGATATCAGATACAGGGAAGCGGAGAGAAGAGTGAAAAAAATTAAGAATTTCTATGTTTTTACATTTATTTATTTCGCTGTGAATATATTTATTTTATTCTTGAATTACAGGGAATTGAAGCCTAATGAAAGCATTTGGCAGTTAAAATATTTCTCACTTCCGTTATTTTGGGGAATTGGAGTTATCGGCTACGGAATGAGTGTGTTTTTACCGGGATTTGTATTAGGAAACAAATGGGAAGAAAAGAAAATCAAAGAGCTGATGGAGAAGGAAAAGCAACGTTAAATCAGCAGACAATATGATAAAATTGTGAAATGGGAACGGTAAAAATTAATAACTTTACTAAGAACCATTTCACGATTTTCTTTTTAATTTTAAAAACATTAAAATGAATACTTTAGAAATTATATTTACCATTTCAATGATTGCCTGGTTTTTGAGTGAATTTCTATATAAAAACATTTTAAAATCCGGGGAAAAAGATAAAAAAGACAAGGATAAATCTACACTCAATCTTTTGTGGATCGCTATTCCTCTTTCGGTTGCACTGGCGGTCACGTTCTCTTATATCACAGAATTCCCGATTACAAACGAAATCTGGATTTTATATGTAGGCGAAGCTTTTATTCTTATTGGAATTATTTTAAGGTTTGTCATTATCAGATCTTTAGGAAAATATTTCACAGTCGATGTTACGATTAGAGAAAATCATAAAATCAAAAAAGAAGGATTTTATAAATATCTGAGACATCCTTCCTACTCATTTTCTTTATTGACTTCCCTGGGGCTTGGATTATACTTAAATAATTGGCGGTCATTGATTTTTGCCTTCATTCCTCCTTTTATAGCTTTCAGTTACAGGATTAAAATTGAAGAACGAACTTTGATAGAACAGTTTGGAGAAGAATACCTTGAATACAAAAAAAAAACGAAAAAACTAATTCCTTTTGTTTATTGAATAAAATATTAAAAAATGCTTCGACAGGCTTAGCATGACAACTCTAATACTAACTGTCTTAATTTAACAGCATATTTGTCGCAATGTCATGCTGAGCCTGTCGAAGCATTAAATTAATATCATTTTAAAGCATAATCCTCGCGCATCAGATTCCATTCAGTCCAGATTTTTACAACTCAGTTTGCATTTTCTACGGTTCGGTAAGATAAAATTGATTTGAGCCTGTTTTCCGACATACATTTGTCTCAACAAACATACAAATTAACTTTTTAAATTGTAACAATTATGGAAACTACATCATTCAACAAAGAAAATCTTGCGTACGAAAGAGCAACAAGAAGAGTAAAAGAACTGAAAGGATTCTACGGAAATCTTACTTCATATTGTCTGGTAATTCCGTTTTTAGTGTTTCTTAATCTTTTGACTTCTCCGGATCAATTATGGTTTTACTGGCCGATGCTGGGTTGGGGAATAGGTCTTGCTGCACACGGAATCAATACTTTCGGAATCGGAAGAAACTGGGAAGAGAAAAAGATCAGAGAATTAATGGAAGAAGAAAGAAAAAATACAAAATCACTTTAAAAACAAAACCTTTTAAAAATTAATACAATGGACTATAATCAAGCACAAGAAAAGGTAAATCAATTAAAAAAATTCTATAAAAATCTTTTATGGTTTGCAATTGTTTCAGGAATTGTTTTTTTTAACGATATTTTTGAGCAAGGGAAACTCGATTTCTCTTTATTTAACAGATCTATTATTCTTACGATTTGGGGAATTATTCTGACTGTAAAAGCCGTAAAATTATTCATTCTTGATTCCGAATGGGAAAGAAAAATTATACAGAAAGAAATGGGAAAACCAAAAGAACCGATTCAATTTTAAAAGCTGACAACTTTTAAGTATTTTTATTCGACTTTTAAAACTAAAACAGGAACTCAATGATAAAAACGGTCATTATCGAAGACGAAAAACCAGCTTCAAGAAAATTAGAAAGAATGTTGAGTGAATTTCCTGAAATAGAGGTGGTTGGCAAAATAGAATCTGTGGAAGAAGGGGTGGAATGGTTTTCTGAAAATGAACATCCGCAGCTTATATTTTCGGATATTGTTTTGGGAGATGGTTTATCTTTCGATATTTTTGAAAAAGTTCCTACCAAAGGGTTTATAATTTACACAACGGCTTTTGATCAGTATACTTTGAAAGCGTTTAAACTAAACAGCATCGATTATCTTTTGAAGCCGATTTTGGATGATGATCTGGCCGGGGCTATTGAAAAATTCAAGTCATTTATTCCTTCGGATAGCTCTGTCAACTCGCATGAAATTAAGCAATTAATTAAAAAAGAGAAAACAACACTTTCAAGAATTCTGGTAAAAATAGGATACAATCTTAAAATTGTTCAGACGCAGGAAGTAAGCTGTTTTTACAGTGAAAACAAAATTGTTTATCTGCAGACTCAGGAAAGAGCTTATCCTTCAGATTTTACACTTGATGAGCTGGAAGATATTTTGGATGAAAAAAAATTCTTCCGTGTAAACCGGCAATTTATCATTAGCTCAGATTACATCAAAAATATTCATACCTCTCCGAATTACAAAGTAGATCTTGAATTTCAGCCACAGGAGGAAATTACGGTGAGTCGTGAAAGAGTGAAAGATTTTAAGGATTGGCTGGTAGGTTGATTTTAGAAGAAAGACAATAGAAGACTTTATATCCGGAAACTTCAATCTTCAAACTCCAAACTAAGAACTCGAAACTCGTCCCAAGCTACTACCTGTAATCAATTCTATTGGCCTCAATATCTTCAAGTTGTTTTACGATAGAAGAAGGGATTTCATTGCTGTCGATTGGGAAGCTGATGGAATCGGGGATAAAGGATTTCCGGTCTGCTTTCTGAAAGATTTCAAACAGGGCAATCGGCTCCTGATTGAAACTGATACATGTACTTATAAAATGCAACTCATGGAGCTTATAATCTGGATTTTTCAATTTTTCCTTGATATCTTTTATTCTTGAAATGAAATGCCTTTGGCGGATAAACGTATTGCTGTTTATGATGATAAAGACGTAATCGGAATAAGCGGTCACTTTTCCGAAATATTTATGATGATCTCCGCCGCTTCTTTCAATAAAATATTCTCCTGAAGTTTCGGATTTGTAGATTTCCATTGCAGAACGCCAAATCCTGTCGTCTTTTGCCTGTAAAACGTTTTCCGGAAGATTTCTGTTGTAAGAATACCAATAACCCACTAACCGATCTAAAAGAGCCGTGTTTTGTTTGGCGTTATTCATATCAATTCTCAGGTCATTAAAATTAAAAGATTCTGTGTTGGAATTAATAAAATCAATATAATTTGAATATCCCAAAACTTTTACAATAAGGCTTAATTTGGCAAGATTAGGTTTGCTTAAAATCGTATTTTCATTACGATAATATTTTTTTATTTTATTGATTATCAGATGCTCATAAAGATAATTCGTTCCCAGCAAATCTGGGCTTTTCTTTATGTTTTTCTCAGAGTGATCATTAATAATCAGATCATTAAGTTCAGAAACAATATATGACCATTCTGTTTTTGTGACATCTTCCCAATGGTTTTTCTTTAAAAAATGAAGGC
>CBFGVN010000047.1:0-15044 GCA_965651845.1 uncultured Chryseobacterium sp.
TGAAATCTCCTACATTTACAACAAGATTCATTCTTCATACCTTAAACAATTCATATTTCTGGTTTAAAAGAAACATCGAATCGACTACTGAAATTAACGATGAAATAAGGGATAAAATTCTTTTTGGACTGTTGGGAAATCAGGAAAAGTAGTTTTTAAGTTTAAAATTTCCCAAAACTTTATCATAATCTTTGTCATTCTGACGAAGTAATAATCTCATCCAATAAACTCTAATTATCATCAATAGGGACGGGCTTTAGCCCGTTTATATAATCGATATATCTAAAATGGCTTTAGCCGAAATCAATATTTAAACAGATTCTTCATTCACTTTGTTCCGTTCAAATGACAAAGTATTCGTTCAACTTTGGTTTAAGTCTTAAATCATTCAGAATCTGACGAAAATCATAAAAATTTTGTCACTTTCCAAATTCTTTTTAAATTTACACCTAACAAATGTTAGTTAGTTGATGATGGATTTTTCAGTTGAATATGTAAAGCTCGGCCAATTGAGACAACTCCAGTCGGAAAGATTGGTGAATTTGGTTAATTATCTTGTAGAGAAGTCGGAATTTTATAAAACAAAATTTAGTGAATCAGGAATATCTCCACAAGATATCAGGTCGATTGAAGATATTACGAAACTTCCGATTACTTACAAGCAGGATTTGAGAGATAATTATCCGTTCGGATTATTTACCGTTCCGAAAAATGAATTGCAGAGAATTCACTGCTCAAGCGGAACAACAGGAAAACCAACGGTAGTAGGATACACAAAAGAAGACGTTGATTTATTCAGCGAAGTTGTGGCGAGATCTTTGAATGCGGCAGGAGCAAAACCGGGAATGCAGCTGCACAACGCTTATGGTTACGGGATTTTCACAGGAGGATTGGGATTGCATTACGGAGCTGAAAAATTAGGAATGAGCGTTCTTCCGATTTCGGGAGGAATGACGGCGAGACAGGTAGATTTAATCATCGATTTTAAGCCTGAAGTGATCTGTTGCTCACCATCTTATGCATTGACAATTGCTGATGAATTTGCAAAACGTGGAATTTCAGCGGATGAGATCAGTTTGAAATATGCTGTTTTAGGTTCTGAACCTTGGACGGAATTGATCAGGCATCATATCGAAGAAAGATTGGGCGTTCATGCCACCAATATTTATGGTTTAAGTGAAATTATCGGTCCGGGAGTTTCAATGGAGGATTTTGAGGAAAAGGGTGGGGCTTACATTTGGGAAGACCATTTTTACCCGGAAATTTTAGATCCGATTACAAAAGAGCCGGTTCCGTTCGGTGAAGAAGGTGTTTTGGTGATTACAACTTTAACGAAAAAAGCAATGCCGCTTTTACGGTATTGGACGAACGATATCACGAGTCTTTATTATGATGAAAATGGTAAGAGAACAATGGTGAAGATGAAACCCATTATTGGAAGAGCCGATGATATGCTGATCGTAAGAGGGGTAAATGTGTATCCGAGCCAGATTGAAGAAGCATTTTCTCATGTGGAAGGGGTAGTTCCTAATTATTATTTGACGCCTATCGAGAAAGAACAAATGTGTGTTGCGCTGGATATTGATGTTGAAATTGATGATGAATTGATCGCTTCGAAAAATTTAAATCAAAATACCGATGATTATGCTATTTTTGTCGGAAACTTTGGAAAAACTATAGAAAACGAAATAAAAAAACGGGTAGGAATCACCACAAAAGTGAAAATTCATGCTCAGGACAGCTTACCTAAGTGCGAAGGTGGAAAAATTAATAGAATACTAAAATCAAAATGAATTCATTTTATAAATTAAAAACCGTAAAGGTTCAGAAAGATACCAGCGATGCAGTGAATGTAGCCGTTGAAATTCCTGAGGAACTGAAAGATAAATTCAGGTTCAAGCAGGGGCAGTATCTTAATTTCCGAATGATGATCAACGGAAATGAGGAGAGACGTTCTTATTCTATCTGCAATGCGCCAAGCGAAAAAAGCAACACGCTGGAAGTATTGGTAAAATTATTGGAAGGCGGAAAAGTTTCCGGTTATTTCAACGAACATCTTCACATGGATGAAATGCTTGAAGTGATGCCTCCAATGGGTGGTTTTAATACGACGTATCATCCATCCAATGTGAAAACTTACGTTGGACTGGCTGCAGGAAGCGGGATTTCTCCGGTGTTGTCAAACATTAAAGAAAGTCTTTATCAGGAACCGAATTCTAATGCTTATCTATTCTACAGCAACAGAAGCATGAATCATGTGATGAAAAAGGCTGAAATCGATAAATTGGTTGAGCAGTTCAACGGAAGACTGAAAGTGGTTTATTTAGTAAGCCGCGAACAGCATGAAGATCCTATTTTCGAAGGAAGAATTTCCCCTGAAAAATTAGAGCTTTTATTTGAAAGATATGCTGATATCGATGTAAAGGAAGCGACGTATTTCATTTGCGGACCAGCAGAAATGATTAAAGGGATCGCAGATTATTTAAAAAAGGATAAAAAAGTACCTGCTATTCAGGTTTTATTTGAATACTTCACTGCTCCGGATGAAGAGAATACAGAGGAAATGAGTGAGGAATTCAAAGCCATAGCCAATATCGAAAGTATGGTAACGGTGATCATCGATGATGATGAATATTCTTTCCACCTGAATTCAAAAAAAGAGAGTATCTTAGATAAAGCATTGAAAGACAATCTTCCTGTGCCTTTTGCATGTAAGGGAGGTGTGTGCTGTACGTGTAAAGCCGAAGTTTTGGAAGGTGAAGTTTTCATGGAAAAAAACTACGCGCTTACCGAAGAAGAAGTAGCCAGAGGTTATGTTCTTACCTGCCAATGTCACCCGACAACGAATGTGGTGATGCTTAATTATGATGTTTAAATCAATTTGAAAATGAGTCAATGTGCTAATTTGAAAATGTCATGATTGTGTTTTAATTTTCAAATTACCTAATTCTCAAATTTTCAAATTAATTAATTTTCAAATTAAAAAATTATGGATTTAGAAAAATTTGTACAATACGTACACGACGAAAATAAAGTAGAGCCAAAAGATGTAATGCCGGATGATTACAGAAAATTATTGGTTCGTCAGATTTCACAGCACGCCCATTCTGAGATTGTCGGAATGCTGCCGGAAGCCAACTGGATTTCCAGAGCTCCTTCATTGAGAAGAAAAATGGCTCTTTTGGCTAAAGTTCAGGATGAGGCAGGTCACGGCTTGTACCTTTATTCTGCCACTGAAACATTAGGAAATGGAACCATCAGAGCGGATAGAGATGCAACTTATGAAGATATGTTGGAAGGAAAAGCAAAATATTCAAGTATTTTCAACTATCCGACATTAAGCTGGGCAGATATCGGTGCTATCGGCTGGCTGGTTGATGGTGCAGCAATTATGAATCAGGTTATGTTGATGGGGAATTCTTATGGGCCTTACTCAAGGGCGATGGTAAAGATCTGTAAAGAAGAATCTTTCCACCAAAGACAAGGATATGAGATTTTGATGGCACTTTGCCGTGGTACAAAACAGCAGAAAGAAATGGCTCAGGCTTCGTTAAACCGTTTCTGGTGGCCGGCTTTAATGATGTTTGGTCCAAATGATGACAGCTCGCCAAACTCTAAAATTTCTATGAATTACAGAGTGAAAAGAGAAAGTAACGACAGTCTTCGTCAGAGATTTATTGATGTTACGGTGCCTCAGGCTGAATTCTTAGGATTAACAATTCCGGATAAAGATTTAAAATGGAATGAGGAAAGACAGCACTACGATTTCGGAGAGCTTCCTTGGGATGAATTCATGGAAATCTTGAAAGGAAACGGTCCTGCTAATAAAAAGCGTATCGAAACCAAGAGAAAAGCTCAAAGAGAAAATTCTTGGGTAAAGGAAGCTGCGGTGGCTTTCGCAGAAAAACAACAAAAAGAAGTAATATAATTTGAAAATGTGCTAATTTGAAAATTTGGAAATGACTTTAACTACGTTATTTATGCTCAAATTTTCAATGAACACGATTTATCAATTTTCAAATTAACCAATTTTCAAATTTTCAAATTAATTATGGCAAATTTAGATATGTGGGAAGTGTTTATTCAGACTAAACCGGGATTATCTCACAAACACGTTGGAATTGTACAGGCACCAACAGCAGAAATGGCTTTGCAAAATGCAAGAGACGTTTATACAAGAAGAAAAGAAGGAACTTCAGTTTGGGTAGTTCCGAGTAAATATATTGTGACTTCGGAAGGGGTGGATAAAGAAGCGTTCTTCGATCCTGCTGATGACAAATTATACCGTCACCCGACTTTCTACGACATTCCAAACGATGTAAAGAATATGTAGATTAATTCAATTTGAAAATGTGCTAATTTGAAAATTTGAAAATGACTTTAACCACGTTATTTATGCTCAAACTTTCAATTAATGCAATTCATTAATTTTCAAATTAACCAATTCTCAAATTTTCAAATTAAAAAACAATGAACCCATTATATAATTATTTATTAAAACTAGCAGACGACAGTTTCATTATGGGACAGCGTTTGTCTGCATGGTGCGGTGAAGGTCCTTATTTAGAGGAAGATATTGCATTAACGAACATTGCATTGGATGAACTAGGTCAGGCCAATAACTTTTATGTTTATGCTTCAAGAGTTATTGATAATGGCAAAAGTGAAGATGATTTAGCATTTTTAAGATACGAGCACGAATATGTGAACGCACATTGGGTAGAGCTTCCGAATGAAGACTACGCACAGACGATTTTAAAAGTTTATGTTTTCTCAGTGTATCAAAAATTGATGTACGAAGCATTATCAAATTCTACCAATGAAGAGCTTTCTGCTATTGCTCAGAAATCTTTGAAAGAAGTAAGATATCACTACACTCACGCCGCTTCCTGGATGAAAATTTTCTCTCAGGGAACTGAAGAAAGTAAATCTCGCTTGGTAAAAGCGATTGAAAATATTTGGGAATACACCAAAGGTTTATTTGCAAAAGTGGAAGGAGAAGAAGATTTAATTGCTTTAAATATTGCTCCGAATGTTGATGAATTGTACAACGAATTTGTGAGCATCACGCAAAAAGATTTTGCAGATTTCGGTTTAGAATATCCTACAAATCCTTTTATGCAGCCAAAATCAAGAACAGGATATCACACGGAATATTTTGGATATATTCTTTGTGAATTGCAGTATATGCAGAGAGCATATCCGGGATGTACTTGGTAAAAATTTAATGAGTTAATTTGAAAATGAGCTAATTTGAAAATGGTAGACCGCTATAAATTTTCAAATTTTCAAATTTTATTAATTCTCAAATTAATCAATGAAAAATCCTTTAGAAATATTAGAACTCGTTCCCGATCCGGAAATTCCGGTAATCAATATCGTGGAATTGGGTATTGTAAGAGATGCAAAAGTTACCGGCGAAAATTCGTGTGAAGTAACGATTACGCCGACTTATTCTGCCTGTCCAGCTATGTTTACCATTGAGGAAGATATTATCAAAATCATGAAGGAAAACGGGTGGGATGCGAAAGTAGTCACCAAAATGTTTCCGATCTGGACAACAGACTGGCTGACAGATGAAGCGAGAGAAAAACTTCGTGTTTACGGAATCACACCTCCCGAAAAAGGAGCCGACGAACATCACATCGGGAAGCCGAAAAAATGTCCGCGTTGCGGTTCCGAGCACACAAAACAGTTAAGCAGATTCGGATCTACATTATGCAAGGCTTCGTATCAGTGTTTAGACTGTTTGGAACCTTTTGACTATTTTAAATGTCATTAAAAATGATTAACTTTATAGAACAATCATTTTAATATTAACCTATTAATAACCAATTCAATATGTATACGCAACTTGACATTGAATCGCATTTTGACGGAAAACTTAAAATTGCTTACCTCAATCAGCCGGAATCTTTAAATGCTTTAACAAAGCCATCTCTATCAGATTTGAAAGATTTTGTTAAAGAATGCAGCGAAGATCCTACGGTAAGATGTGTCGCGATTTCAGGGAGAGGGAGAGCTTTTTGCTCCGGTCAGAATTTGGATGATGCCTTTGTAAATGGTAAAGAGCACCATGATCAGGATATCATTAGAAAAATTGTGGTAGATTACTACAATCCTTTGGTTACAGAAATTACACGCTGCAAAAAGCCTGTTGTCGCTTTGGTAAACGGTCCTGCGGTAGGTGCAGGTGCAATGCTGGCGTTGATCTGTGACTTTGTGTTAGCGAACAATAAAGCCTATTTTGCTCAGGCATTTTCAAATATCGGATTGATTCCTGATACGGGGGGAACATATTTTCTGCCGAAACTTTTGGGAAGACAATTGGCCAATTATTTAGCATTTACCGGTAAAAAATTATCCGCTGAAGAATCAAAATCCTATGGTTTGGTTGCTGAAGTTTTTCCTGAGGAAGAATTTACCGAAAAATCAATGGAAATTTTGGAGAAAATGTCTAATATGCCGACTGCAGCTATTAAATTAACTAAAAAAGCATTTGCTCATTCTTATACCAATACGTTGAAGGAACAGCTCGAATTAGAAGGTGATCTACAGCAGGAAGCGGCAGAAACAGAAGACTTTATCGAAGGTGTAAATGCCTTCTTGGAAAAAAGAAAACCTAATTATAAAGGAAGATAATTAATTTGAAAATGAATTAATTTGAGAATTTGAAAATGTTTATAAGCATTAAATAATTGTAATGAGAAATGATAAGGAGAATATTATTGTAAATAAGACTTTCGATTTTGCATTAAATATTATTGAATTTTCAGAAGATTTGTATGAAGCTAAAAAGTTTCCATTGGCAAATCAAATTTTTAAATCAGGAACTTCCATTGGAGCAAATGTACGAGAAGCTCAAAATGCAGAAAGTAAGGCAGATTTTATTCATAAGCTGAAAATTGCCGCCAAGGAAGCTGATGAAACAGAATATTGGCTTTTGTTGTGTTTAAAATCTCCACATTTGAAATCTCCAAACGAAAAATTAATTTCTGATTTAAGAGAAATTCTATTAATTCTGTCTAAGATTATTTCAAGTTCGAAGCTCAAATAATTTTTCAAATTAACTCATTTTCAAATTTTCAAATTTAAAATATGAATGTAGGAATTATCGGTGCCGGAACTATGGGAATAGGCATCGCACAAGTAGCCGCAACGAACGGATGCAAAGTTTGGGTCTATGATGCCAACGTAAAACAAGTAGAAACGGCGACCGTAGGTTTGGAAAAAACATTAACCAAATTGGTAGATAAACAGAAAATTTCGGCAGAGAAAATGACTGAAATTTTATCTAATATTTCCATTGCTACAGAACTGAAAGACTTCAAAGATTGTGAACTGATTATTGAAGCCATTATCGAAAACAAAGAAATTAAGACCAAAGTTTTCACAGAATTAGAGAAACATGTTTCTGAAAGTTGTGTCATTGGTTCCAATACATCATCCATTTCCATCACTTCTCTTGGTGCGGAATTACAAAAACCGGAGCGTTTCATCGGAATTCACTTCTTCAATCCGGCTCCGTTGATGCCTTTAGTTGAGGTTATTCCATCATTACTTACAGAAAAATCTTTAGCGGAAAAAATTTATACCCTGATGAAAGATTGGGGCAAAACTCCTGTTATTGCAAAAGATATTCCCGGATTTATTGTGAACAGAATCGCCCGTCCTTACTACGGCGAAGCGTTGAGAATTGTTGAAGAAAATATTGCAACGGTACAACAGGTGGATGAAGCCATGAAAACATTAGGAAACTTCAAAATGGGACCTTTTGAATTAATGGATCTTATTGGTGTTGATGTCAATTTCTCTGTAACAACAACGGTTTACAAAGATTATTTCTGCGATCCTAAGTATAAACCGTCTCTTCTTCAACAAAGAATGTCGGAAGCCAAGCTTCACGGAAGAAAAACAGGAAAAGGCTTTTATGATTATTCGGAAAATGCTCAGAATCCTGTGGCAGAAAAAGACGATGCGCTTTATCAACAAATATTTTTAAGAATTATCTCTATGTTGATTAATGAAGCCGTTGAAGCCAAAAGATTAGGCGTTGCGAATGATGAAGATTTGGAATTGGCCATGCAGAAAGGGGTAAATTATCCAAAAGGACTGCTAGCCTGGGGAAAAGAAATCGGATATGCAAAAATCTCTGAAACTTTGCAGAATCTTTATGAGGAATATCAGGAGGAAAGGTACAGACAAACCCCTTTGTTGAGAAAATTATGAAATATACCATGTGTCAACTTTCCAGTGCAACACTCGCACTGTCATGCTGAGCTTGTCGAAGCATTTCATTAGTAAACAGTTACATTAATAGTATGGATATAGACTGATTCCGAGCTGAGTTAGAAACAAGGCTTGTCATTGAAAAAGAATATGTAATTCAGGAGCTTTCTTCAATTAAAGATTATCAGGAAAAACTTGAATTATTGGGAAAATTTAATCAAAAATACCGTGAACTGATCAAAAGATTGGCTCATGAAAACGGTATTGATTTAAATGCTTCTTATCAGACCAAAGATCCGTCAAATTCAGAAAATCTTTCATATGAGCAAATAATTCTTGGAAAAACAATGGGTGTTTATGACAAACTGGTTGAAGAATTATATGAAGAAATAACAAGCGTAAATTAAAATGAATCCAAGACAGGTTGCAGAATATATGTTCGATCAGGATGAGTTTTCCCAATGGATGAATATCAAACTGATTGAAGTAAAAGAAAATTATTGCTTACTGGAAATGCCCATCAAAAAAGAAATGATCAATGGGCTAAAAACCGTTCACGGAGGTGTAACCTTTGCCTTTGCAGATTCTGCATTGGCATTTTCGTCTAATAATTCCGGAGATGCCGCAGTTGCATTGAACTGTATCATCAATTTTACCAAGGCCGGAAAAGAAGGTGACATTTTCAGAGCAGAAAGCATTTTGGTAAACGATACCAGAAAAACGGCTGTTTACGACATTAAAATTACCAATCAAAACGAAGAATTGATTGCAAAATTTGTCGGGACAGTATATAAAATTGGTAAAAAAGTAATAGAATTATAAATAAGCTATAGGCTATAAGCAGTAAGCAATAAGCTTTTTTCGAAGCTGGCCAAACCTACTCTTAAAGCCTAAAACCTAAAGCGAATACAATGAACAACGTATACATCATAGATTACATCAGGACTCCCATCTCGAAATTACAGGGAGGTTTATCAGAAGTGAGAGCCGATGATTTGGCCGCCATTGTTATTAAAGAAATCGTGGCAAGAAATCCTGAAGTTCCTGTTGAGGAAATTGAAGACGTTATTTTCGGATGTGCCAATCAGGCTGGAGAAGATAACAGAAACGTGGCAAGGATGGGACTTTTATTGGCTGGACTTCCTTATAAAATTGGGGGAGAGACTGTAAACAGACTTTGCGCTTCAGGAATGTCGGCGGTGGCTAATGCTTTCCGTTCGATTGCTTCCGGTGAAGGTGAAATTTACATTGCGGGTGGAGTGGAGCATATGACTCGTTCACCTTATGTAATGTCAAAACCAAGCGCGGCTTTCGGAAGAGACAGCCAGATGTTTGATACTACTTTCGGATGGAGATTTATTAATCCGAAAATGAAAGAAATGTACGGCGTCGACGGAATGGGTGACACTGCTGAAAATTTAGCAGATATGCACAATATCAGTCGCGAAGATCAGGATAAATTTGCCCTTTGGTCACAACAAAAAGCAACAAAAGCTCAGCAAAGCGGAAGACTGGCGGAAGAAATTGTAAAAGTTGAAATTCCACAGAAAAAAGGTGAACCAAAAGTTTTTGATACAGATGAATTCATCAAACCAACTTCATCCATGGAAGGATTGGGAAAACTTCGTCCTGCTTTCAGAAAGGAAGGATCAGTAACAGCCGGAAACGCTTCCGGAATGAATGACGGAGCAGCAGCTTTAATTTTAGCAAGCGAAGAAGCTGTTAAAAAATATGGTTTAAAACCAAAAGCTAAGATTTTAGGATCATCCGTTGCGGGTGTTGAGCCTAGAATTATGGGAATCGGGCCAGTGGAAGCGACTCAAAAATTATTAAAAAGACTTAATCTTTCATTAGACGATATGGATATCATCGAGTTGAATGAAGCATTCGCAGCTCAGGCTTTGGCAGTAACAAGAAGTTTAGGCTTAAAAGATGACGATTCAAGAGTAAATCCCAACGGAGGAGCGATTGCTATCGGCCATCCTCTTGGAGTTTCCGGAGCAAGAATCGTTGGTTCCGCAGCTATGGAGCTTCAAAAGCAAGATAAAAAGTATGCATTGTGTACCCTTTGTATCGGTGTCGGACAAGGCTATGCAATGGTGATTGAAAAAGTATAAATGAAATTTGAAAATGAGTTAATTTGAGAATTTGAAAATGATATTAAGAACATATTTTAATTAACTCATTTAATTTAACGTTTAGCCTTTGCTGAGTGAAACGCCTTTGCGAACGAAAAATATGCGTGAAAATTTTCAAAAAAACTTTGCGGACTTTGCGTTAAAAATAATTTTCAAATTAGTTCATTCTCAAATTTTCAAATTAAAATTATGAATATCTACTCATATCACGGAATTCGCCCAATAATAAAGCCCTCTGCTTACGTTCATCCGCAGGCGGTGATTATCGGAAATGTTGAAATCGGCGAAGAAGTTTATGTCGGCCCAAACGCCGTTATTCGTGGCGATTGGGGTAAAATTATTGTCAAAGACGGAGCAAACGTTCAGGAAAACTGTACACTTCACGTTTTTCCGGGCATTGAAACCATTTTGGAAGAATCTGCACATATCGGTCACGGAGCGATTATTCATTCAGGACATATTGGAAGAAACTGTCTGGTTGGTATGAATGCGGTTGTAATGGATAAAGCCGTTATCGGTGATGAATGTATCATCGGAGCATTGGCTTTTGTCCCTGCAAATTTTAAATGTGAAGCGAGAAAACTGATTGTTGGAAGCCCCGCAAAAATCATCCGTGATGTTTCAGATGAAATGATCAAATGGAAAACAGAAGGAACAAAGCTTTATCAGGAATTGGCCAGAGAAGGAAAGGATGCTATTCTTCCTTGTGAACCGTTTACGGAATATGTTCAGCAAATTCCTACAAAAGTGGTTGATTATAGCATTTGGGATGATATTAAATAAATGTAACAATATACCGATGTAACAGTCTAACATCCTTGTCATGCTGAGCTTGTCGAAGCATCTCATTGTTAAATTAATAAATCATGAAATATTTATTTTTTGCAATTTTCTTTTCTGTTTTAATAAGTGCTCAAAAAACGCAGATCAACATTGAGCTTAAAAACCAATTGGCTCAGATCGATAAAGATGATCAGATTTATCGGGAACTTGTTCAGCCTACTATTTCTGCAGAAAGAAAACAGGAAATCATGAAAGAGAAAAATCTCACCCAAGAAGATGTAACGACTGGGATCAGTAAGATCATGAATAAGCAGGATGACGAAAATCTAGCAAAAATTGAAAAAATTATAGCAAAATATGGGTATCCCGGAAAATCTTTAGTAGGTGAACCTGAAAATAAAACGGCCTGGCTGGTTATTCAGCATTCCTCAAAAATCAATCAGTATATGCCGATCATTAAAAAAGCTGCTGATGAAAAAGAAATTCCTTTCAGGCTGTATGCAATGATGCTGGACAGGCAACTGATACAGGATAAAAAAGAACAGATCTACGGAACCCAGGCCTGTACTTTTAAAACAACAAAAGAAGGGAAACCTGTTGTAGAATGGATGATCTGGCCTATCAAAGATTTTAAAAATGTAAATAAGCTAAGAGAAGAAGCCGGCTTCGGACAAACAATAGAAGATTATGCAAAAGATCTTTTGGGACATGATTTTGTATTTAAAAATTATACTTTAGAAGAGGCTTTAAAACTTCAGAATAAAAAATAAATTTTCATTTATGGAAAATGGAAAGATTAAAAGTATTAAGGATTTAGAAAACATTAAGGAACTTCTTCTTGATCTTCCTGAATTTAAATATCAGCCAGAGCTAACTGAGAAGCTTGATGCAAAAAAAGATGATTTCACCTATGAAACCATGTTGGAAATTGTTCTTTGGAAAACAAACAGATTCCCTGAAATAAATGATGATTTGATTGTAAAAATTAACGAGTTAAGAAAAGGATATGATGAAGGTTTATCAGATTATATTTTAATAAAATTATTAGATTCAAAAGGGTTCGATTTACCCATGGCTTCAACATTTTTAAGATTTATTAATCCTGATTATTTTCAAATTATTGACCAGAGAGTTTATAGAATTATATATGGAGAAAATTTGAAAATGCCATTCAGTAAACCAAAGAAAATTGAATTATATAAAAAATATCTTGTTGATCTGAAAGAAATCTGTACTAATTATGAAATTCCTTTTTCTAAATCTGACAGGATTCTCTATTTACTGGATAAACATCCAGAAGTAAATAAAGAACAAAAAATAAAATATTAAAATCAAGTAAAAAGTAAAAAACTATATGGAAAAATTAAAAAATTATATCCACGGCGAATGGATAGAAGGTACCGGATCCGGGATTCCTTTATACAATGCCGTGACAGGAGAGCAGGTTGCTGTTTCGGATACGGAAGGACTGAATTTTGAGCAGGCTTTGGATTACGGAAGAACAGTCGGCTATAAAAATCTTTCATCCATGACGTTCTACGATCGTGGAGAAATGTTGAAAAAAGTAGCACTTTACCTTTTAGAAAGAAAGAAAAAATATTACGAATTATCATATAAAACAGGAGCGACTCATGTTGATTCCTGGGTAGATATTGAAGGAGGTTTTGGTACTTTCTTTACCTATTCAGGGTTGGCGAAAAGAATGTTGCCAAATACACCGTTTTGGGTAGATGGAGATACCCAGAAAATCTCTGCCAGTGGAACACATCTCGGAACCCATATTCTTACGCCAAGTGAAGGGGTTTCCGTACAGATCAACGCCTACAATTTTCCGGTTTGGGGAATGTTGGAAAAACTATCAACTTCATTATTGGCGGGTGTTCCTTCCATCGTGAAGCCCTCTCCGTTTGGGTCTTATTTAACGAACGCTGTTTTCCAGGATATGATCGAAAGCGGAATTCTTCCGGAAGGCGCTGTACAGCTGGTTTGCGGTGAGCCGGGAAATATTTTGGATTATGTGAGAGATGGTGATTCTGTATTGTTTACAGGTTCTGCAACAACAGGAAGAAAATTAAAATCTTTACCATCAATTGCCGGAAACGCAGTTCGTTTCAATATGGAAGCGGATTCATTAAACTGTTCGATTCTTGGATTGGAAGCAAAGCCGGGAACTCCGGAATTTGATTTATTCATCAAAGAAGTTCGAAACGAAATGACAACGAAAGCCGGACAAAAATGTACGGCGATCAGAAGAATTATCGTTCCTGAAAATTTAGTCGGAGATGTTCAGAATGCTTTATCTAAAGCTTTAGACCAGACGAAAATCGGAAATCCGTTAAACAGAGAAACAAGAATGGGCTCTTTAGTGGGAAGGCAGCAGTACGAAGAAGTTGTAAGAAAAGTCAATTTATTAAAAGCTGAAACAGAGCTGGTGTACGACGGAAAGCATGAATTGGTAGATGCAGATTATGAAAACGGAGCATTCATGAGCCCTAAATTATTCTTGAATGATAAACCTTTCGAAAAAAACATCTCTCACGATGTCGAAGCTTTTGGACCGGTTTCTACGTTGATGCCTTACAAAGATGCGGAGGAAGCTGCGGCGTTGGCAAAAAGAGGTAAGGGAAGTTTGGTAGGTTCCATTGTTTCTTACGACGATAATTTTGTGGCGGAAACTTCATGGAAAATGGCTTCTCAGCATGGAAGAATTTTCGTATTAAACAGAGACAATGCAAAAGAAAGTACGGGACACGGTTCTCCGCTTCCGACTTTGATGCATGGTGGTCCCGGAAGAGCAGGAGGAGGAGAGGAAATGGGAGGTCTGAATGGTCTTCATTTTTTCCTTCAAAAGACGGCGATTCAAGGTTCACCGGATATTTTGACGGCAATTACTAAAGTTTATCAGCAGGGAGCTGAGAAAAGATACTCGGATAAGCATCCTTTCCAAAAATATTTTGAGGAAGTTGAGGTTGGTGATTCTTTAGAAACAGCAGGAAGAACGGTTACTGATGCAGATATCGTGAATTTCTCCAACGTTTCCTGGGATCATTTCTACGCTCATACCGATGCAACGAGCCTTACAGGAACTATCTTTGATAAAACAGTTGCTCATGGATATTTTATCCTTTCTGCAGCAGCCGGATTATTCGTTTCAGGTAAAAAGGGTCCGGTTATCGCGAATTACGGATTGGAAAATTGTTCGTTCTTCAAGCCTGTTTATGCAGGGGATACGATTACGGTTTATCTAACGGCGAAAGAAAAAATCAACAGGGGAGTAAAAGGAAGAAATATTCCTTCCGGAGTTGTGAAATGGCTGGTTGAGGTTGTGAATCAAAGAGATGAGGTGGTTTGTGTGGCTACGATCTTAACGTTGGTGGCAAAACAATCTCCTTTCATCGATTTAAATTTAAAAAATATTCAGAAAGCATTGAATGGTTTAACGGAAACAACTCAGCCAAGCTGGGGTAAAATGTCTCCTCAACAAATGATTGAGCATCTGGAACATGGCGTTTTGGTAAGTTTGGGTGAACCGGAAGCTGAAAAATGCTTTACTCCTGAAGAACAGTTAGAAAAATGGCAGGATTCTCTTTACAATCACAGAAAAATGCCTAAAGATTTCCCGGCGCCGTTCCTGGAAGAAGATGAAAAGTTATTGGACTTAAGACATAAAAATCTTGAAGCTGCAAAAATTTCTTTTATGGATAATTTGAAGAAGTTCTCTATTTATTATAAAGAAAATCCGCAGGCTGAGCATATGAATTTTGTGTTTGGAAAATTGAATAAAGAAATGTGGGAACTGATGCATAGAAAACATTTTACACATCATTTTGAGCAGTTTGGATTGATTTAATTTAAATTTTTTCAATTAGTTAAATCATTTTTAGACTTATGTTT